>JASJEC010000008.1 GCA_030064845.1 Kiloniellales bacterium | reverse complement strand
TCGAAGCTGAGGCCGTCGCCGGCCGAGCCGCCGAAGAAGGGCGTCAGGCCGAACGCGGGCCCCAGGGCCCAGGCCAGCTGGTCCTCGCGCAGCGACATGCCGTCGATCAGGAGAAAGCCGAACTCCTCGGACCAGTCCGGCGCTTCGCGCGCCAGGCTGCCGCGGAGCCGCACCGCGCCGGCCACGATGTCCTGCTGGCCGAGGTCGCCCAGCCGCTCGACGAAGAGGGTGCCGGCGCGGAAGTTCTCGGCCGGCAACCCGACCGCCACGATCTCGTCCGCGGTATAGCCCTGTTCAGCGATCTCGCCAGCGGTCGTGCAGCCGATGACCGGGACCTCGCCGAAGGTCTCTGCCGTCAGCCGGGCCACCCGCTCCAGGTCCGCGCTGGGGGAGACGAAGAGGATTACGAGAGCGAGAGTCTCGGTCCCGATCTGCTCGGCCAGACTCGCGAAGGCCCGGTCGAGATCCTCGACCGGCGCGTGGCCGCTGCGCACCAGATCGGCGGCCTTCCCCAAGACCGGGGCCGGCGCCGGGGCCCGACCGTCCATCGGGCGTCCTCCCAGAAGGTTCCTCTTTCTTGGGAGGGAAGACTAATCAAACCCGGCGCGGTCCAGCAAGATGCTCGAGAAGCGGGCGCTCTGCGCCATCATCGCCGCCTGGGTGCGGCTCTGGACGCCGAGCTTGCGCAGGATCGCGGTGATGTGGGCCTTGACGGTGGTCTCGGCGATGTTGAGGTCGTAGGCGATCTGCTTGTTGAGCTTGCCCGCGCAGACCGACTGCAGGATCTTCATCTGCTGCGGCGTCAGGTCCGAGAGGCGGCGCAGCGCCTCCTCCTCGTCCGAGCCAGCCTCGTCGCCCTCGTCACCCGGAATGTAGTCGTCGGGCAGGTAGGTCCGGCCCTGCCAGATCTCCGAGAAGGCCTCGCGGAACACGTCGCGCTGGCTGTGCTTCGGCACGAAGCCCGCGGCGCCGGCGCGGATCGCCGAGGCGATGATGCGCGGCTCGGAGAGCGACGAGACCACGATGATCGGGATGTCGCGCGCGACCCTCTTGAGACGGATCAGGCCGTCCAGGCCCTCGACGTCGGGCAGGGTGAGGTCGAGCAGGATCGCGTCGGGGGCCGGGTCCCGGGAGAGCCGCTCGAGGGCGCCTTCCAGCCGGTCGGCCGTGTCGATCTGGTGCACGTTCAGCACCGACTTCAGGGTCAGCGAGAGGGCCTCGCAGAACAGCGGGTGGTCGTCGACGATCAGCGCCGTTGACAGGGATATGGGAACCAGGGACTTCTCGGCCAGGGTCATGGCGGGCGCCCGCGGCAGTTTTTCCAAGCTCATTGTGGGGCCAGCCTACCCCAAAGCCGGCGCCCGGCCTATTGGACCTATGGACAATACCCCGGGGCAGGGCCGGCGGCTCCAAGAGGCTGCGGAAAGAGTGCTCAGTCGGGACCATCACCCTTCGACAAGCTTAGGGTGAGGGCGATTTGTATCAAACACTTACCCTCATCCGCGCGTAGCGCCGGGCCTACGCCCCCTCGTCGAAGGATGACCGTGGTCAAGGACTCAGAGAGTCTTCAGCAACCGAAAGAAAACGGCGCGCCCCGGGAGGGGCGCGCCGCGAAGCCGGAACGGGAGGCCCGCTTAGTTGGCCGCGGCCAGCGAGCGCGGCACCTTGAAGACCCAGAGCAAGCCACCCTGGTTCAGGTAGTTGACCTTCTTGGCGACTTCGCCGCCCCAGAGCGGCACCGCGCCGCCCCAGCCCGAGATCACCGAGACGTACTGCTCGCCGTCCATGTCCCAGGTCACCGGCTGGCCGACGATGCCGGAGCCGGTCTGGAACGACCAGAGCTCCTCGCCGGTCTCGTCGTCGAAGGCCTTCAGGTGCCCCTCGGGCGTGCCGGTGAAGACCAGGCCACCGGCCGTGGTCATGACGCCGGCCCAGAGCGGGGCGTTGTTCTTGTACTCCCACTTGACCTCGCCGGTCGTCGGGTCGATCGCCTTGAGCGAGCCGATGTAGTCCTCGAACAGCGGCTTGATCGTGAAGCCGGCGCCGAGGTAGGCCGCGCCCTTCTTGTAGGTGATCGGCTCGTTCCAGATGTCCATGCCCCACTCGTTCGACGGGACGTAGAACAGGCCGGTCTTCTGGCTGAACGCCATGGGCATCCAGTTCTTGCCGCCCAGGAACGACGGCACCGCGAAGACGGTTTCGCCCTTCTGGCCGTCGGCCGCGGCGGCCGGGTCGCTCGGCCGGTTCTCCTCGACGAAGATCGGGCGGCCGTTCTTGTCGATGCCCTTGGCCCAGCTGATGTCCTTGACGAAGGGATGGGCGGTGACGAAGGCGCCGTCTTCCCGGTTCAGGACATAGAAGAAGCCGTTGCGGTCGGCCGTGGCGTAGCGCTTGTTGCCGTCGCGGTCGACATAAGGCACGACCTCGTTGACGCCGTCGAAATCCCAGCCCTCGCGCGGCGTGGTCTGGTAGTGCCACTTGATCTCGCCGTTGGCCGGGTCGATGCCGATCCGCGAGGCGGCGTAGAGGTTGTCGCCCGAGTTGTCCGCCTTGGGTTCCCCGGCACCGCGCAGGTGGCTGTTCCAGGGGGCGGGATTGCCGGCGCCGAAGACCAGGGTGTCGGTGTCGGCGTCGTAGGTGCCGCCCAGCCAGGTGGCGCCGCCGCCGGTCTTCCAGAGATCGCCCGGCCAAGTCGCGTTCAACTTGCCGGTCATGGTGGATTCCTGGCCCTTGTAGGTGCCCATGTGCCCCTCGATCACGGGGCGGTTCCACACCAGCTCGCCGGTCTCGGCGTCACGGGCCTGCACCGCGCCGACGATGCCGAACTCGCCGCCGGAGTTGCCGGTGATCACCAGGCCGTTCACGATCACCGGCGCCGCGGTATAGGAATAGCCCGCCTTGTAGCTGGCGATCTTCTTGCGCCAGACGACGTCGCCGGTCTTCCGGTCCAAGGCGACGATGCGGGCGTCCAGGGTACCGAAGTAGATCTTGTCGCCGTAGAGCGCCGCGCCGCGGTTGACCACGTCGCAGCAGGGAAGGATGCCTTCCGGCAGGCGCGCGTCGTACTGCCAGATCTCCTCGCCGGTCTTGACGTCGATGGCGAAGAGCCGGGAATAGGAGCCGGTGATGTACATGACCCCGTCGTAGATCAGCGGCTGGGTCTCCTGGCCGCGCTGCTTCTCGCCGCCGAGGGAGAAGGCCCAGACCGGCGACAGGTGCTTGACGTTGCCCTTGTTGATCTTGTCCAGCGGGCTGTAGCGCTGCTGATGGCGGCCCATGCCGTTGGTCACGATCTGGTTCGTGACGGTCTGGTCGTTGCGCAGGTCCTCTTCGGTGATCTGCGCCTGGACGGGCGCGGTCACCAGAAGACCGACGCCGAGCGCGAGCAGGAACCGCTTCATTCTCATCCTCCCAATTCCGTGCGTTCCATCGACCCCGGCAGCCTCCACGGATACCGGTACGATTAGACTATCGCGACTCCCACGGGAAGCAAACCGGCACCTTGGTCGTAGGCCCGATGGGCGGGGGTCGTAGACCCGGGGGGTGGGTCGCAGGCCCGGGAATGTGGCGTTTCCGCGGCCCGGCGCTCAGTAGAGCAGGTCGTACTTCCAGCTGTCGGCGTCGGGCGTGACCTCCTCCAGGTCGTAGTCAGCCGCCTGCAGGCGCTTGGCGACCTCGAGCCCCTCGGCCGCGGCCTCGTCGACGTAGCGCCGGCCCAGCTCGGGGTCGTAGGCCACGCCGCGGCCGCGCAGCAGGTCCAGGCCGTAGTTGAACTTGCCGACCGGATCGCCGGCTTCGGCCGCCCGCCGGTCCCAGGCCGCCGCCGCCGCGGGATCCTCCGGGGCGCCCAGCCCGTTGTCGTCGAGCTGGGACATCCAGGTCATGGCGCCGGTGTAGCCGGCCTCGGCGCAGCGTTCCAGCAGCAGCCGCGCCTCCGCGTGGCGGCCTGCCTTGGTGATGTGATAGCCGTGGGCGCAGTTGACCATCCCGACCTCGCCGCGCAGCACCTTTGCGATCGCGCTGTCGAGCGACATCTCGTCGGGATTGAGGGTGCCGCCTTCGTCCGCCCAGGCCGCGGCCGGCAGGAGCAGGAGAAAAAACGCGGCCGCCTTGCGGATCATGCCAACCTTCCCGCCTCTCGGTGGTGCCCGAAGGTCTTAGCAGAATCCTCCGGCCCGGTCGACGTCCGCGGGAAGGAGGCCCCGCCGCGTGGTCATTGGCCCGCCGCTATTGGATCGTGATCTCGACCCGCTGGCTCTCGCCGGTGGAGCCCGGGATCTTCAGCACGTAGCGCCCCGGCTTGATCGCGACGAAGGCGATCTCCATGACGCCGGCGTCGTCGAACTCGACGCTGTCCAGGCCGAGCGGCCGCACCTCCAGCCCGTTGATCACGACCTCGTCGATCCAGATGGCGCGGAAGAACTCGGGTCCGACCAGGGCCAGCTCGGCCGAGCCGTCGGCCTCGATCTCCAGCTCGTAGTAGGTGCCCGACTTCAGGGTGATCGGCCCCTTGGCGAGCGGCTCGCCCGAGGCCAGCTTCAGGCCGGGCATCTCGCCCCGGTTGGTCTTCGACAGCAGGCCTGCGAAGCCCAGCTCGTGGGCCCCGAGGTCCGGCGCCGCGGGCAGCAGCAGCCCCAGCGCCACGATCAAGCCGAGAAATCCTCTGGTCATTTTCCTGCCTCTCCTGTTGGGTGTTCTGGTTACGGGCGGGCGGCGGCGCCCCAGGGGAACCTGCCGACCTTGATCGTCTTGATCGCCTTCAGATCGTCGACGTCGATCACCGTCACGTCGCCCGAGACGCCGTTGGTGGTGAAGAGCAGCTTGTGGTCGGGCGAGAAGGCCATGTGCCAGACGCGGCGGCCGACCAGGATGTACTTCTCGACCTCGTAGGTCTCGGCGTTGACCACGGCGACGTGGTTCGAGGGCCCCAGGGCGACGAAGGCCCGCTTCTCGTCGGGCGTGAACTCGAAGCCGACGGGCTGCACCCGGTCGGGCCGCATGCCGCTGACCTCGAAGCCGATCTCGGCGACCTTCGACTGGTCGCTCACCTTGAAGACCGTGATCGTCCCGCCGATCTCCGAGCTGACCCAAAGCTCCTGGCCGTCCTTGACGAACTCGGCGTGCCGGGGCCGCGACGCCACCAGAGTGTTGGCGAAGAGCTTGTTCGTCTCGGTGTCGATCCAGTGCGCCATGTTGGTGGTCTCGGAGGTGGTGATGGCGATCTTGCCGTCGGGCGAGACGGCCATGCCCTCCGGCTCGATGCCGACGTTGATCTGGGCCACCACCTTCCGGGTCTCGGTGTCGACCACCGTGGTCACGGCGTCGTCCTCGTTGGCGATATAGAGCCGGCGGTCGTCCGGGTGCAGCACGAACTGCTCGGGGTCCTCGCCCGACGGCAGCTCGTGCAGGATCTTGCCGGTCTCCGGGTCCATCACCTGCACGGCGTCGCTGTCCGAGGCGCAGATGTAGAGGCGGCTAAAGTCCTTCGAGAAGGTGATGCCGCGCGGCCGCTCGCCGGTCGGGATGGTGCGCACGACCTCCAGGCTCTCCACGTCGATCACGCTGATCGTGTCGTCCTTCTCGTTGCTCACCCAGATCTCCGCGGCCGAGGCCGGCAGCGCCAGGGTCCCAATCATCAGGGCCTTGGCCAGCACGGCCGCCACAAGGGGTCTCATTGGCTTTCATCCTCCGCAAAGGCGCGACACGCGCTCTGGGGTTTGTCGAGACCGAGGCTGTCCATCTCGGTCCGCTGGTGCAGGAAACCTTCGATCGGCGCGACCGCGGCCACCGCCCGGCCGTGGACCAGGGGAAGTGGCTGGCGCAGCTGCCCGTTCCATGTCCGGTAGGACATCGGGCGGCCCTTCTGCCCGGCGAGGCCGAAGTCCTTGGAGAGGATGAAGGCGCGCAGGCCAGCGGGGTCGTTGCCGCCGGTCCGGGTGACCGCCTCGCCCACGCTGCGCAGCGCCGCCCAGGCCGCATAGTCCTCCGAGCGCATCGGGCGACCGGCCAGGTCGCGGAAGCGGTTCTGCAGCTGAGCGGCGCCCCATTGCTCGACCACCGGCGACCAGGTTACCGGCTTGAGGCCCTCGGACCCGGCCACGGGCCGGGGCAGGGCCGTGTTGAACAGGAAGTAGCGGCCGAAGTCCCCCGCCTCGTCTGTGATCACCAGGAGATCGTGGTCGGCCAGGGGCTGCGTGAAGAGCGGCACCTCCTGGGCGGCGTTGCGGCGGATGTCGGCGCCGATGTCCCAGGGCGCTTCGTCGACGACCTTCAGGCCGAACTTCCTGGCGGACGACCTGAGGGCTTCGGCGAAGTGGCGATCGGCCGGCTGCGGGCCCTCGACCAGCGCCCAATCGGTCCAGCGCCGCTTCTTCATGAACTGCGCCAGCGCGTCGGCGCGCATGCCGTAGCTGGCGATGGCGTGCAGCACGTTGGACCGGCAGTCCCGGTCTCTCAGCCGGTCTTCCGGCGCTGACACGTTGAAGATCAGGGCGGAGGCGGCCTCGGGCAGGTCGGCGACGGCGAGCAGGGTTTCCGCAGGCGCGTTGACCACCAGGATGCGGCTCCCGGCCAGCGCGGCGCGGGCCGCCGCCGCCACGTCGCCCGACGGCGGCACCACAGTCGTCTCCAGCGCGTAGACGTGTCCGAGGAAACCGCCGGTCGTGGCGTTGTCGGCCAGGCCCAGCCGGGCGCCGGCCAGGGCGAGGTCGGCCGGCACCGGATCCAGGTTCGAGAGCGTCGGCGGCCGCTCGACCTGGTGTTCCAGGTAGGTCACGGTCACCGGGACCTCGGCCCGGGCCGCGGCCGCGCCGGCCAAAAGAAGCAGTGTGAGCAGTCCGATCCGCATTTCGCCCCCGTAGTTCGGCGCCAATACTAGTGCCCCGGCCCCGGCCGCTATATGCGACCAAAGTCGCATCTATTGCCTATTCGATAGGTCCAAAGTCTAATATCCCGGAAACGAAGCACCGTGGTAAGGGACAGTCAAACATGCCTGGAAACCACGATTGCTCTGGAGGACGACCATGGCCACCCCGACAACCAAGAGACTGCGCCACGCCATTGCCCTGCTCGTGGGATCGATGGCCTTCTCCTCCCTGGTCTACGCCCATGGCGAGGTCGCGCCGCAGCCGGTCAACACCGACGCCTTGCCGGACATCGGCGAGGAGCTGGAGGAGAACCCCTATCGGGATGCCGACAAGGAGGTCTGGCTGAAGGCCGTCGAGATCGGCGCCTCGGGCTATAATCAGAACTGCGCGCGCTGTCACGGTCTGGGCGCGGTGTCCGGCGGCTTGGCGCCCGACCTCCGTTACCTCGAGGCCGACATGGACGGCGACGAGTGGTACATGGAGCGGTTCCTGAACGGCTACACCCAGGGCGGCGTCACCAAGATGCCGGCCTTCGGCGAGCTGCTCGGCGAGAAGGCCGCGTGGGCGATCCGGACCTACGTCGAGACCCGGCCCGACGAGGGCGCCCTCGACCCCTTCAACGATCGCCTGAAGCAGATCCGCGATCAGCTCGGCACGATGAACGGCGGCGCCGACGCCGCGACCGTCGAGGAACTGCGTACGGAACTGCTCGGCATCGCGGGCCTGATCGAGACCGGGTCGGGGGCGCCGATCGCCGATTCCGTCGCCTCCCAGGCGGCCCTGCTGCTGGACGGCACGCCACACGGCTTCAAGTCGGCCGCCGACGTCCTGACCGTCGGTCTGTCCGCGGCGAAGTAGATGCGGGGCGGGGCGCTTGCATGCGCGATTGCGCTTGTTTGCCTCCTAGCGCCCACCGATGCGGCTCTGGCCCGGTGCGAAGACCACGTCCCCGGGCCGAAGCCGCAGAACGCCAGCCGAGACATCGTCGGCCAGTCCCTGGATGAGATCGTCGAGCGCGGTTACATCGAGTTCGCCGTCTACGAGGAGTTCCCGCCCTATTCCTGGCGTGACGGCGGCAAGGCGAAGGGCGTCGATATCGACCTGGGCCGGTTGGTGGCGGAGTTCCTTGGCGTCGAGGCGCGCTTCCGCTTCGTCGCGGCGGCCGAGAACGTCGACGGCGACCTCAGGAACTACGTTTGGAAGGGTCCGCTGATCGGTGGCCGGGTCAGCAACATCATGCTCCACGTCCCCTACAACGACGACCTGGCCTGCCGAAACGAGCAGGTCGTCCTGACCGGGCAATACTTCAACGAGAAGATCGCCATCGCCTATCGGCGGGACGCCTACCCCGACGGCGACGCGCCGACTCCGGCCTACTTCCGCTTCGACAAGGTCGGCGTCGAGAACGACTCGATCGCCGACTTCTATCTCTCGTCCTTCGCCGGCGGACAGCTCCAGCCCAACATCCGGCGCTTCCCGACAACGGCCGAGGCCATGGTCGCCCTGGCGCAGGGCGAGGTCCAGGCGGTCATGGGGCGCAAGACCCAGCTCGATTTCGGCCTGACCGCCGAGCTCGCGGTCCACGCGCCGCCGCTCCCGGGCTTCGCGGTCGGCGAATGGACCCTGGGCGTCGCCGTCCGCCACAACTACCGCCCGCTCGCCTACAGCGTCGACGACGCCATCCGGGCGGCGGTCGACGACGGCCGACTGGCGGCCATCTTCGACGCGCACGGACTAAGCTTCACCCCGCCCGACTGGTAGGCCCCTTTCCCTGACCGTCCCGTCTTCCGCCACCAGGAGGGCGCGGGTCAGGCCGGGCACCTCCGCGAGGATGCCGCGGACCGCCGGCTCCTCGATCATGGTGAAGGCGGTGGAATAGCCGTCCGCCTGGGCCGCCGTCGCGGCCTCGACGCTGACGGTCGACCAGCGGGCCCGGCGCGTCGGCTCCCGCGGGCTCAGGATGTGGGCGATCTCGCCCGCCTTCAGCCAGAGCGCCGCGGGGCTCGAGGTCGCAATGGCGCCGCGGGTCAAGGGGCGCACCGCGACGAGGCCGAGGGCCGGGTCCTCGACGCCGATCCGCCAGACACCGCCGCCGGCACGGAACTCGCCGACGTTCACCAGGGTGTGGAAAAAGCCCTCGCGGTGTAGCGCCTCGCTCACCCGGTCGGTCGCGAAGCCCTGGGCGATCCCGTTGAAGGTGAGCGCCATCCCGGATCGCTCGAGGCGGACGGCGGACTCGTCGAACCCGACCGCCTCCCAGCCGACCAGGGCCGTCGCGTGCCGGAGCGCTGCGGGATCAGGCGCGCCGCCGCTCGCCGCCAGCAGGCGCCACAGCGGCTGAACGCTCGGGTCGAAGGCGCCGCCGGTCGCCCGCACGACGGCATCGGCCTGCCGCAGCAGGTCGAGGAAGGCCGCGTCGGGCCGGTCGAGACGCCCGCTCCGGTTCAGGCGCGACAACGCCGAGGCCGGGTCGTAGAGGCTGAAGAGGGACTCCATCCTCCGCAGCACCTCCCGGCTACCTTCGAGGGCCCGCCGGGCCGGCTTCTCCGGTCCGCGCAGGGTGATCTCGACCTCCGCGCCGAGCGCGCGTCCGCGCCATCTGACCGTGGGCTCGGTTGGAGCGCTCGCCGGCAGCGCGGCCGCCGCCAGGACCGAGCCGGCGACCTGGAGAAAGCGCCGACGACCTCGAGTGGGAACGCTCATGCCGCCAACCGCCGCTTCTTCTTGATCCTGAGCACCTCGGGGACGCACTGGCGGACGTCGTTGAAGATCTTGACGCAGTCCAGGCACTGGAAGCACTCGGAGTAGGCGACCCTGCCGCTCTTCTCGATGGCGCCGTACTTGCAGCGCACGCGACAGAGCTGGCAGGGCGAGCCGCATTCGGCGCGCCGCGCGATCCAGTCGCGCCGCCGCAACATCCCGCCGATCGCCATCAGGGCGCCCAGCGGGCAGACGTAGCGGCAGAAGCCCTTGAACAGGAACAGCCCGAGGACCAGCCAGGCCGCGGCGTAGGCCACGTAGTACCACTCGCGCACGAAGAAGACCGTGACCGCCGTCTTGAACGGCTCGATCTCGGAGAAGGTCTTGGTCAGCGCCGGCGGCGCCACGAAGACGGAGAGGATGAGGCCCGCGAGCAGGACGTACTTCAACGCTTTGAGGCGGCGATCCCAGCGCTCGCTCGGCTCGATCTGCCGGAGACCCAGGCGCAGGCCCAGGTGGTGCGCGAACTCCTGCAGCGCGCCGAAGGGACAGAGCCAGCCGCAGAACAGGCCGCGCCCCCAGACGACGAAACTGACGATCGCAACGACCCAGATCAGCAGGGAGAAGGGATCGTAGAGCAGGAAGTTGAAGTCGCCGCCGTTGAGCGCCGCGCGGATCGTTCCCATAACAGTGACGATCGAGAGCTGTCCCTGGCCCCACCAGCCGACGAACACGGTCATCACGGCGAGCACCACGAGGCGGACGTCGATGAATCGCCGAAGGCCCGCCAGGGGGTCCATGCGGAAGGCCAGCATGCCGGTCAGGCCGAGTAGGAAAACGCCGAGGGCGCCCAGGTCGCCGGCCCGGTTGCGCAGCGCCTCGAGCCGGGGATCCAGCACGCCCACCGCCTGCTCCCGAAGGAAGAAGCGCTCGTCGGTCGCATGCGTCGCCGAGAGCGTCGCGGTCCCGGTGTCCGGCTGGAACGAGCCGTGCTCACGCACCGCCAGGACGTGCAGGATCCACTCGCGGGTCGGATCGAAGCCGAGGCGCCGGTCGGTCCGCAGGATCATGGCGGTCCCTTCCGGCGCGTCCTCGGCGACCTCGACGAAGAGATCGGCGTCGCGCAGCGCGACCGGCAGGCCGTCCTGCTCGGCCGACAGCCAGTCCGGGCTGGTGTTGCGCACGAAGGTCTCGGAGACCAGGCCGTGGCGCCCCGCGTCGATCAGCAGGATCGGCTCGTCGCTGCCGGAGATCGCCAGGAACTCCTGGAGCTCCTCGAAGGTATCCGGGTGCAGCGCCGCGCGCGCGATGGCCTTCGGCCCGACATCGACGATCCAGAGGTCCAGGTAGGCTTCCTCCGGCGCCTCCAGGGCTTCGGGATCGTCGTCGGCCCAGCGCGTGCCGGCGAAGGCGGCCTGGACCTCGGCGTTGCTCACCCGCTTGCGGGTCGCCAGGCCCTGCACGACTAGGTCCTCCCAGGTCAGCTCTTCGTCGTGGTCGGGATCGGGCCTGGCCGGCGGTCCCGTGGAGATGCCCTGCATCTTCTCGCGGGCCACCGCGAGGGCGGCCGCCAGCAGGCTCTCGTGGGCGATACGCACGCTCGCGGTGGCCTTGGTCACGCCGTCGAGATAGACCAGCGACGAGGCCTTGTCGGCCGCGCCGTACGGCACGCCGACCACCAAGGTCGACGAGATCGAATGCCCCCGATACTGCTCGAAGAACTTGTGGAACGGCGCCGAGCCGAGGCCGGAGATGAAGATCGGCTCGCTGTGGTCGATCAGCCTGGCCGTGATGATCCGGCCCTCGAGGTCGAGCATGACGAAGACGTTGATCGGCGCGCCGGAAAAGCCGGGCAGAGGGGCGAGCGGTTCCGTCTCGAAGACGTAGCCCGCCAGGGCGCCGCCCGAGTTCAACAGCGACCAGACGCCGCGGTCGTTGACCGGCTCGCCCAGGGAATAGGGCGGCATGACCAGCGCGGCCAGCTCCGCGCGCGACATGGTTGCGTCCGCGCCTGCTCCGTCACGCGCCGCGGCTACCTGCGCGATTGACAGCAGGGTCCCCATCAGGAGTCCGAGCAGGGCGGGCCCTATTCCGGTCCACGGCAAGAGTCTGCACATCCGACAGAACCTAGTGATCGCCCGGCGACGTGGAAGCCATACCAAAGTCGGAGTGAATCTGTCTCGGGCGGGCGATAGGATGCAAGCAGCTAGTTGTCGCCTCTGCGCTTCTGGCGAGAGCTCACAGAGATTGGCGACGCCGAGCCCGCTATCGCCCGGCGATAGGTGTTAGGGCCCCATAGATCTTTAGACAGCTTTCGCGCAGGCTTCCCGATGAACGCGCGGCGGCGGCAGGCGAAGCGTGACGCAGGTGCCTTCGCCGGGCCCGCTCTCGATCTCAAGGCTGCCGCCGTGCAGTTCGATCAGAGACTTGCTGAGCGGCAACCCGAGGCCGGCGCCCGCGTAACGGCGATCGAAGCCGGAATCGATCTGCCTGAAGGGCTCGAGCGCCGTTTCGATCCCGTTGGCATTCATGCCGATGCCGTTGTCCCGCACCCGGATCGCGATGCCGCCGAGCGGCTCGAGCTCGGCGGAGAGCCTGATCTGACCGGTCGCCGGCGTGAACTTGATGGCGTTCGACAGAAGGCTGGAGACGACGCGCCGCAGTTTGAGCTCGTCTCCCGTCACCGTCGGAAGCTGCTCGGTCACGTCGAGAACGAGAGTCAGGCCCGCCTCCTCGAGCCTGCCTTCGACGCCCCGCCGGCAATAGTCGATCAGCTCATGGAGGCTTATCTTTTCTTCCATCAATGAGGCTTCGCCGACTTCCAGCATCGATAGCTCGAGAATGTCGTTGATCATCCCCAGCAGGTGGCCGCCCGCTTCACCGATGTTCTCCGCCGCCTCGATGTACTCCGGATTGTTGACCGGCCCCAGAAGCTCTTTGGCCGCCATCTCGGCAAAACCGATGATGGCGTTGAGCGGCGTCCTCAGCTCGTGGCTCATGTTTGCCAGGAAGTGGGTCTTGGCCTGGTTGGCCAGCTCGGCCTTCTGCTTCGCCGCGCGCAGTTCCAGTTCCTGCCGGCTGGCGCGGAGTATGTAGTTGATCTGGTGACCGAGCAGATCGAAGTTGATCGGCTTGGTCAGAAAGCTTGTGGCGCCGGCGGCGAAGGCCTCGTCGATGGATTTCCCATCCTCCAGGCCGGTCGAAATGACGATCGGCAGATACTGGGTATCCGGCGCCGCCCTGAGCGACCGGCAGACCGAGAAGCCGTCCAAATCTGGCATGATCACGTCGAGTATGACGAGGTCGGGCGTCAGCTCGCGGGCCTTCTCCATGCCTTCCGAGCCGCTCTTGGCTTCTTCGATGTCGAAACCGGCTTCCTCGAGCGTCTCACGCAGAATGATGCGTTGAGCAAGATCATCGTCGACGATCAGGATCAATCGCCTGGTTTCCGGGGTCTCCAAGCTGTCCATCACGCGCTCTTCGCTGCCGTCTCCGCGGTGGGAACCTCGCTCTCGAGAGCGGCCCGGGCCGTGTCAAACTCCTTGCGGACCTGGGCAAGCAGATCGGGAAGCTCGGCGAGAGCGTTTTCCCGGCCCTTGTGCTCCATGGATTTCAGCAGGCCGGCCAGTTTCGCCAGGCCCAGGTTCGCGCTGCTTGTCTTGAGTCCGTGCGCCAGAACCGAGGCGCCGGCGCTGTCCTCGCGCTCGACGGCCGCCGCGAGCTGACCCAACTGGACCGGCGCTTCCGCCAGATAGACACCGGTGAGCTTGGCGAGCAGCTGGCGACCGGTTCTCTCGTCGAAACTGCGAAGCTGGGCGATCACCTCTCTGTCCAGCGAGGGCGTGCTCTGGTCATCCGGGCCGCTCGCGGGCTCCTTGGGCCTCAACTGCGCAAGCGGGGCCCAGCGCGTTAGAACACTGCGGAGCTGTACCTGATTGAAGGGCTTGGACAGGTAGTCGTCCATGCCCGCGGCCAGGCACCGCTCGCGTTCGCCGGCGGTCACGAAGGCCGTGACCGCGATGATCGGAATTCTCACCCTGTCATCCAAGCGGCGCTCTTGCTCGCGAATCTGCCGGGCCGCTTCGTAGCCATCCATCTCGGGCATCTGACAATCCAGGAGGAGCGCGTCGTGGCCACCGTCCGCCCAGGCCTCGACCGCCGCGGTTCCGGTCTCGACGATCGTGACCCCGCATCCGAGATCCTCGAGGAACTCGCGGGCGACCTCCTGGTTCACGTGATTGTCTTCGGCGAGCAGAATCTGCAAACCGAGCGGGGGCTCGGACTGCTGCGCCGGTCCCGCGGCCTCGACCAGCGGGGTCTCGGCGGCCGGCTCCGTCAGATCCAGCGCGATCCGGGCGACATGCCGGCGCAGTTCCGCGGCGCGCACCGGCTTGGTCAGGAAGGCGGAGATCATTTCGTGGTGCCGCCGTTCCTGTTCCGCGTCCCATCCAAGAGAGGTCAGGAGAACGATATCGGTCTCGGCGATCTCTTCGGACGACTTGATGATCCGCGCCAGCTCCAGCCCGCCCAAGCCCGGCATCCGCATGTCGAGCACCGCGATATCGAAGGCGTCGCCGCGATCCGCACCGTCCCGAATCAGGGAAAGGGCCTCTTTGCCGCTCGCGGCTTCGTCGCAACGGCACCCCGAGCTGCAGAGGTATCGGGTCAAGACGGCTCGGTTCGCCGCACTGTCGTCCGCGAGCAGGATCCGCACGCCGGACAGGTCGTAGCCGGTTTCATCGTCCTCGGCCTCGTCTCGGCTGCATTGCCCGAAGGTCGCGGTGAACCAGAACGTCGATCCGCTGCCGGGCTCGCTCTCGACGCCCATCTTCCCGCCCATCATGGTGACCAGCTGGTTGGCGATCGACAAACCCAGACCGGTTCCGCCGTAGCGGTGGGAGATCGAGCTGTCGGCCTGTTCGAAGGCCGCGAAGAGATCGGTCCGCTCGTCGAGATTGATGCCGATGCCGGTATCGCGAACACGAAACAGCAGTGTGATCGCCTCTCCCTCGGTCGCTTCCTGCGCCACGGTGACCTCGACCTCGCCATGCTCGGTGAACTTGATCGAGTTGCCGATCAGGTTCATGAGCACCTGCCGGAGCCGTTGCGGGTCGCCGGAGAGCCACGCGGGCACCTCTTCCCCCAGGGAATAGACGATCTCCAGCGTCTTGCTCTGGGCGGGCTCCGACAGCAGTTCGGCGACGTCGCTGACCAGCTCCTGCAGGTCGAAATCGACCTTGTCGAGCGTCATCTTGCCCGCCTCGATCCGTGAGAAGTCCAGGATGTCGTTGATGATGTTGAGCAGCGTTTCGGCCGAGTGCTGCAGGATCCCGACCAGCCGTTTCTGACGCGGCCCCAGATCGGTGCTTCTCAGCAGGTCGGTCATGCCCAACACCCCGATCATCGGAGTCCGGATCTCGTGGCTCATCTTGGCGAGGAAGCTCGATTTCGCGCGGCTGGCATCCTCGGCGGCTATGCGCGCTCTGGTGATTTCCTCCGCCTGGCGCTTCAGTTTGCCTTCCGCCCGCTTCCTGACCACCACCTCGGTCTCGAGCGATCGTACCGACTGCTCGCGCGAGGCGATGGTTTCGCGCAGCTGTTCCGTCATTCGGTTGAAGCTCTCGACCAGCACCTGGACTTCGCCGGTGGTCTTCATCTCGACCCGGGTCTCGAGGTTGCCGCCGGCCAAGCGGGCCGCGGCGGACGCCAGCTCCACGATGGGATTGGAAAGGTAGCGCGACACGTAGAACGCGACCGCGAACACAACCAGCAAGGAGCCCGCGAGCACCAGGGAGAAGAAGCGGATGGCGGGTGAGAAGTCCTTGACCAGCAGCACAGAGGGTATCGCGACGGCGACCCGCAGAAACGGCTGTCCGGGCGTAATGGCGAAATCCTGGAAGGCCACGATGCCGCTCGGCACTTGGACGATTTCCAGGCTCCCTTGAAAACCGCTCTTCAGGAATTTGGCGGGGTCGAAGGTGACCCTGGCGTTCTCGGGTGATTGCAGCGCCTGTCCGTTCGCATCGAACACCCAGATCGGGTTCTCGTCGAAAAAGGTCACGTCGCGCAGCGCGGCGAGAAAGGGCGCGAGGCTCTTCCGCAGCATGATGACTCCGCCGAAAGTGCCGGTATCCAGGTCGATCTTGGCCAGCCCGGCGACAAAGGAGACCGTGCCGTTTCGGTCGACGAAGGGTCTGCTCACCTTCATCTCCCTGGGCGGCATGAACCACTCCATGTTGCCCGAGGAAAGCAGGACCGGGATCGACTTGAGATGCTTGAAGAGCTGGGCTGAGGCATCGTAGGCCATCGCGTCCAGCAGGCCGGCGGGGTCCGAATCGGCCGTCTCGAAATTGATGCGTTCCCGGCGGCGCGCCTTGCCGACGACCTCTATCATGACGTCGCCGCTCCCGTTCACGAAACTTGCGCCCTGGAAATCGTCGAAATCTTTGAGCAGCCTGAGAAACATCCGCTCCAGTCTCTTCTGCTCGACAATCTGCTCGGCGACCGAGGCTTGCAGATAGTCGTTCAGCGCCGTCGACGCCGCGATCGTGCTCAGGGATCGTTTCAGGGCGCCGATGTACTGATGCGAGAAGATCTGGTGGATCGTGTCGATCTGCTGAGCGATGTTCTCCTTCGTCCGCCGCTCCAAGGAATCGCGGCTGAAGTTGTAGGCCAGGACGATCAGAATGCTGCTCGTGGCGATGTTCACCAGCAGGAAGACGACGAGAATCCGCAGGAAAATCGAGATCCCATTGTTTTCCGCGGTCGCCATCGGAACGACTACCCGCCGAGAGCGATGGCGTCTTCTACGACGATGTCAATGATGTCCATGCGCTCGTCGACGTCGATGCCGAGCATCTTGGCGCGGACCCGATTGATCATCAGAGGCCCGCGCTGCGGCGTGACCGTTCTCATGCGGCTGGGGTTCAGGCCCTGCTCGAGGATGTCGTAGGCCATCTCGAAGGCCTTGTAGCTCTGGTTGAAGCCGGCATCGTTCGCGGTCAGAAGCATGCCTTCCCGGACGAATTGGTCCTCGTGCGACGCCTCCGGCTTGTTGACGTTCTCGAGATACCACTTGCCCACGGCGAGCATGTCGACATGGTTGCCGTCGTCATCCCGGAAGGTGTCGTGGTTCAGGATGAAGAAGGCGTCGACCGTTTCGGCCAGCTCGAGGACCCTTTCCTGGAACTCCGAGTAGGAGTTGGTCACCACGACGTCGACCAGCTGCAAGGGCAGTTTCCCGCTTCTTGCAAGAGCCTGGATCTGCTTGACGTTGGGGCGGGCGGATACCGAATCGCAGGCCAGGATGGCGAAGGTTCTGGCCGACGGCACCATCGCGTTCAGGAACTCCAGGCTCTCCCTGTGATAGCCGTTCTGCCAGACACCGGTCACGTTGTGCCCCGGGTTGTCCATGCTGTCGACCAGCCCATACTTCAGGGGCAGCCCATTGATGCCCCAAAAGACCACGGGCGTTTCGGTGTCGAGCAGCTGGTTGCCGATGTAGTTGGCCGCATTGTCGTCGCCCAGCAGCACGAGATCGGGCTGGAACTCCCGGATTTCCTTCATGATCCTCTGGGTCGCTCTGGCGATGGCAAGCGCGCTGTTTTTACGCTTGGTGTCCATCCATGCTTTTCTGACAATCGCCTTGGAGCTCTCGACCCCATCGTGCTCGGCGAAGTCCCGGACCTGCTGCTCGTTGTCCAGGTAGCCGTAGTTGAGCATCGCCTCGCTCAGGCCCTTCTGGGTCGATTGCGACCAGAGGTACTCCTTGTGATAGCTGCTCACCACGAAGATCCGCTTCTTGTCGGCCGCGGAGGCTGACCCCGCGACACCGAAGACGAAGAACAGCGCCACGACCAAGTGCAACGTTCTCATCGTCTACTCCGCAAAAACTTGCCACGTCTCGTGAATCGGCAGGCGTGTGAGCCCGGCCCCCTTAGACAGCGCCCCTTTCCCGCCATTTCCTGAAGATCCGCTCGGCTTCCCGGTTGCACTGACTGAGCGCGTCTTCGGGGCTCATGTCGCCTCGTGCGGCCTGGGCGAACATCGTCGAGATGAGCCAGCTGGTGAAGATCTCGTCCTCTGCGGCATTCGCGAAGCCGGGATAGCCCAGGTTGGTGACCCAGCGGGAAACATCCTCGAAGACTTTGTACTTGTCCGCCGGGTTCGCCTTGGGATCGTTGGCGATGAGATCCGGCAGATCGGGGACCATGCGCGGAAAACAGGGAAAGTTGTAGAACTGGCTGGCCCGGAACACCTCGCCGGAGTGGCCGATGTAATCCACCAGGAACTGCTGCGCGCCCTCTATGTTGTCAGCGAACTTCCAGATCACGTAGACATCGATCAGGTGGTGAAGCCCGATCCGGCGGACCGGCCCGCGGGCCGCCTTGGCCAGCCAGATTCTGTCCGCCACGGGAATGCTCTGGTTCTCGCCGGTACGGGTGATCGATATTGCGTTGACCGCCAGCGACCCGCGGCTTGCCAGCATCTGGCGGTTGTTCGATGAGGGGTCCCAGGTAAAGACCTCGTCGGTCATCGCCTCTTGATAGAGCGCCTTGGCGAATTTCAGGGATTCGAGGGTTTCGCGGGAATTGAGCGCCAGGTTGCCTGACTCGTCCTGGATCGAGGAACCGAACGAGGCCATCAGCGAGCGCAGGGCCATGTTGGTATCCAGTTCGGGCGCGAGGCCCAGACCGACCGGGATGCCGTGCCGCTTCTTGATCTTGCGGCCGCCGACCCTGATGTCGTCCCAGCTATCGGGATACATGCCGACATCGTCCCAGAGATCCTTGCGGTAGTTGACCGGATCGGGGACGTAGCTGTCGGAAAAGCCGTAGTACTTGTCCGTCTTCGGGTTGTAGGTGCTCTTGACCGCCAGCTCTACCGGCTTGCCGTAACGGCGCTCGCACTCTTCGTAGATCTCCCGGTGATCGATGACATGCTCCTCGTAGCTCGGCGGCGGGCTCAGGAACATGCAGAGGTCGTGACCTTTCTGGGCGGCGACCTCGGCGGCCGCGCGGCTGTTCAGGCTGGTCATGCCGACATTGTCGACGATGACTTCCGTGTCGTTACGACGGCCCCAGTCCTTGACGTAGACCTCGTTGAACCAGCGGTCGAACTCGGGCACGAAGTGATTCCATTGCAGGATCTTCAGGGTCCGTCGGGATGAACCACGCGCCTGGCGCGGTGCCAGAATGGCCGGCGCAAGACCTGCCGTGAGCGCAGCACTGCCCGCCGTCTTTATCAGTTGTCGCCGCGAGCTTTTCTTCGATTCGGTCATGAGCTTCTCTTTTCCAGTCTTGCGGCGCGATCCAGCGATTGCCGCAGAGAGCGATTGATTCCGTGTCGAGGAGTAGCAGGATGATCTTTTAGTATTATAAACGATAGTATTGTAATACTAAATTATTTGTATTAAAAACGGCTTAATCTATACTTTCGTACAACATCACGATATTGACCCAACGTGGGCGTTACCGAGCATTTCTCTGGGTGCCGCGACAGTATGAAGCGCCCGGCGCCGGCTGTCATAGATCCACCATAGCGCGCGCTGTATTCTGAGGCGCAGAATGCAGAGAAGGCTGGTCAGCCTGTGACGTCGAAGACGCTCCGCGAGGGATCAATGACGGCAGAAAGAAAGTTCACGACGCGAAGCGGCCGCCGCATGCGGCTTCGGCCGATACAACCCGACGACGCGGCGGCGCTGCAGCGCGCCTATGCGCGTCTCGACGTGCGTGACAAGCGCGCCAGGCTCTTCGTGCCGGTGCCCCAACTGACCGACGAGACCGCCCAGCGTTTCTGCACGATCGACGAGGACCACGAGCTCTGCTTCGTCCTCGAGGCGGATGACGAGCCGGGCGAGATCATGGGCGGCGGCCGCCTGATGGGCGCGCCGGCGAGCGACTCGGCGGAGTTCGCCGTGTCGCTCCGCTCCGACCTCAAGGGACAGGGTCTCGGCACGGCGCTCTTGAAGACCCTGCTCGAGGTGGCGCCGGAGAGGGGATTCAAGACCGTCTGGGGCTCGATCCTGGCCGACAACCATGCCATGCGGGCGCTCGCCGAGAAGCTCGGATTCCAGGTCCGCCGGGATCCGGACGATCCCAGCCTGGTCATGGCGACGATCGATGTGTCCCGCGCCTAGAGCGGAGCGCTTCGGTCTCGGGATGCACCTTGGCACCTTCGGGCCCGCCGAGTAAGACAGGGGCGGATATCGATCGCTTGCACGGGGGGTCCCAGGTGCAAACCAAGAAACTCTCTCTCGAGGGGCCGTACGCCGGTCTCGAACTGGCCTATACCGAGTGGGGTCGTCCCCAGGCCGAACATGTCGTCGTCTGCGTTCACGGCCTCACGCGCAATGCCCGCGATTTCGACTTCCTGGCCGCCGCGCTGGCGGAGCGAGGCGCGCGGGTCTACGCGGTCGACGTGGTCGGCCGCGGGGCCAGCACCTGGCTCGGCGACCCGGAAGGCTATGCCTTGCCGAACTACGCCGGCCAGCTCAGGCAGTTCATGGAGTTGTTGGAGCTCCCGGCCATCGACTGGATCGGCACCTCCATGGGCGGGCTCATCGGCATGGTCCTGGCCGCCGCGGAGAACGCACCGATCCGGCGCCTCGTCCTGAACGACGTCGGCCCCTTCATCCCCGAGCCTGCGCTGAAGCAGATCCAGAGCTATCTTTCCCTCGACATCGTCTTCGCCGATCTCGACGAGGCCGAGCGGCATCTGCGCAACATTCACGCGCCCTTCGGGCCGCTGACCGCCGCGCAGTGGCGCCATCTGGCGCTGCACAGCGTGCGCGAGACCGGCGAGGGTCTGCGGCTCAACTACGATCCCGCGATCCGCCGGAAGTTCGTCGAAGTGGCCGCCGGCGACATCGACCTCTGGGAGCTGTGGGACGCGGTCAGCTGCCCAACCTTTCTGATTCGCGGCATGGAGAGCGCGCTGGTCTCCGCCGAGACCGCGGCCGAGATGGGTCAACGCGGCCCCAAGGCCACCGTGACCGCGGTACCCGACGTCGGCCATGCGCCGGCGCTGATGTCCCGCGATCAGATCTCCACGATCGAGCGCTGGCTGGAACTGACACCGGCCCAGCAGACCGCCACCGTGCCGGCCGGCTCCGGCAGCTGAGGCAGGCGCCGGCCGTTCTAGCCGGCCAGAGCCATCTCGGGCACCTCGCCCGGCACGATCAGTTCCGCGTCCGTGACCGCGCGAATCTCGTCGACCGTGACGCCCGGGCCTCGTTCCATCAGCACGAGGCCTTCGTCGCTCGGCTCGATCACGGCCATGTCCGTCACGATCAGGCTGACCGGCCGGACCGATGTCAGCGGCAGAGAGCATTCCCGGACGATCTTGGCGCGCCCCTTGTGGCTGTGGATCATCGCGACGATGACCCGCTTGGCGCCGGAGACCAGGTCCATGGCGCCGCCCATGCCGGGCACCATCTTGCCCGGGATCACCCAGTTTGCGAGGCGGCCCGACTGATCGACCTCGAGCCCGCCGAGCACCGTCATGTCGAGATGGCCGCCGCGGATCAGGCCGAAGGACATGGCGCTGTCGAACGCGACGGCGCCGGGCAGCGCGGTGATGAAGGCGCCGCCGGCGTCGGTCAGGTTCGGGTCCTCCATGCCCTCGGGCGGCCGGGCCCCCATGCCGATCAGGCCGTTCTCCGACTGGAAGTAGACCGTGATGCCCTCGGGCACGTGGTTGGTGACCTGGGTCGGCAGCCCGATGCCTAGGTTGACCAGCATGCCGTCGCGCAGTTCCTGCGCGACCCGCCTGACGATGATTTCCTTGCCGTCCATCATGCCCCCCGCGAAATCAGGTAGTCGACCAGGATGCCCGGCACCACGACGCCGTCCGGCGGGATCACGCCGAGCGGCACGAACATGTCCGGCTCGACGATCACGGTCTCGGCCGCCATGCACATGATCGGGTTGAAGTTCCTGGCGGTCAGCGTGAAGTCGAGATTGCCGTTGTAGTCCGCGCGGTGGGCGCGGACCAGCGCGTAGTCCGCGGCGAGCGGCCGCTCGACCAGGTAGCTCTTACCGTCGAGCTCGAGGGTCTGCCTGCCCTTCGCCGCCTCGGTGCCGAGCCCGGTGGGCGTCAGGACGCCGCCGAGGCCGTAGCCCGCGGCCCGCATGCGTTCCGCCAGCGTACCCTGAGGCACCAGATCGACCTCGATCTCGCCGGAGATCATCTTCTCCTGGGTGACCGGATTGGTCCCGATGTGCGAGGTGATCACCTTGGCGACGCAGCCGGCGTCGATCAGCTTGCCGATGCCGTGGCCGGGCCGCGCGGTGTCGTTGGCGATCACCGTTAGGCCCTTCTTGTTCTGTTCGACCAGGGTCTCCATCAAGCGGGGCGGCGTGCCCACGCCCATGAAGCCGCCGATCATGAGCGACGCGCCGTCGGGGATGCCGGACACCGCCTCCTCGACCGTGATGGGTTTCTTCATCTACCTCTCCTCCCGATCCTCTAGCCGCAATAGAGCGGCGTCAGGGCGCAGGATGCAAGGCGCAACCTTTCCTCATCCGGCGGCCGTGGCAGGAACGACGGGATCTTTCCCCCTGCGCGCGCGGGTCAGCAACTTTCTCGAGCCTAGCCGGTGTCGTCCGCGTAGACCCGGAGATAGCGGCCCTCGGTCTCTATGCCGACGAAGCGCTGATCGAACTCGACGCAGAGACGCTGCGCCATGGCGACGATCGCGTCGGTCGAGTCCGTGCGGACGCGCATGGTCAGCACCGGCCGCCGGACACCCTCGAAGACGCCCTCCGCCTCCTGCATGACAAAACTGGGAAAGCTCGTCTCCATGACCGCCGCGAGGCGGTCCCGGTCCAGCGGCGTTCGGTCGATCTCGGTATTCGCGAGATAGATCAGGTGCACCCGCTGCCCGGCGGTGGCGTCAAGCTGGAAAGCGACGCTCCCGCCGTCGGAGAGCCGCGCGAAGTGCTGCTTCACGCTCGCCTCGGCGCGGTCGGCCTCATCGGCGAACAGCCGGTCCAACTGTGCGTTGGCCCCCGCCAGCGCCTCGTGCATCTCACGGCAGGACTTGATGTACCCGAGGCACCACTCGGCCGGCCAGCCCGCCGGGGGCGACAGCGCGGTGGCACGCAGATTGGAGATCATGTCGGCCAGCTTGATCGTCTTGGCGCCGGGCGACTTGGCCCGCGCGAGCTCCAGGCGCCGGCGCTTGCGCTCCTCCTTGGGGAGGCTCATGTCGTCCGTGTTCTCGGCGACCCAGCCGGCGATCCGGTCGCCGAAGCGGCGCGACAGCTGCTCGAAGGTGACCTTGGTGTCCTCGAGGGTATCGTGCAGCAGGCCGCCGATCACGAGGTCGGTGTCCTCGCCGCCGGTCGCCGCGGCGATCAGGTTTCCGACCTCGATCAGGTGGTTCACGTAGGGCTCCTGGGCCGCCCCCTTGCGCCGCTGGTTGGCGTGGGCGCGGGCCGCGAAATCGAGCGCCGTCATGAGGCGCGAGACCTCCGAACGCACCGTGACGCCGCCCTCGGAGTCGCCTTCGCCGCGCTCGAAGCCCTCCGCCAGCCAGGAAACGTCGGACGGCGTGATCATGTCACCTCCGCCGGCGTCCGCAGCAAAACGGTCGGCATCATTGCCGCCCGCGGCCGCAGGGATTTCAACCAAGACCCTTCGAGACCTGATGCCATATCGACCCTCCCTAAGAACGCATCATAGGACCGTACCCGATGTTTTTTGTGCGCTGCAGCAAAAAAGTGTCGCTCTGTCACATGAATCTCATGTAACACTCGTATTTCCAGGTATCTCAAGGCGGTCAATGGCAGGAGGGCGCGCGGATGAGCAATGATCCGGACATCATCACCTTCGATCCTCAGGCACGTATGCTCGAGGGCAAGAAGGGCGTCGTGCTGGGGGTCGCGAACCGGCAATCGATCGCCTACGGCTGCGCGGCGGCTTTCCGCTTCCTCGGCGCCGAGGTCGCGCTGACCTACCTGAACGACAAGGCCAAGCCTCACGTCCAGCCGATCGCCGAGGAGCTCGAGTCGCCGATCTTCATGCCCTGCAACGTCGAGCAGGAGGGCCAGATGGAGGCCCTCTTCGCGGCCATGGAGGAGCAGTGGGGCAGCATCGACTTTGCCCTGCATTCGATCGCCTTCGCCCCGAAGGAGGACCTGCACGGCCGTCTGGTCGACACCTCGGGACCGGGCTTCGCTCGCGCCATGGACATCTCCTGCCACTCTTTCGTGCGCATGGCCCGCCTCGCCGAGCCGTTGATGCCCGAGGGCGGCACGCTCTTCGCCATGAGCTACTACGGCGCGGAGAAGGTGATCACGAACTACAACGTGATGGGGCCGGTGAAAGCGGCGCTGGAGTGCGCGGTGCGCTATCTCGCCCACGAGCTCGGGCCGAAGAAGATCCGCGTTCATGCCATTTCGCCCGGCCCGATCAAGACGCGCGCCGCCTCGGGGATCAGCGCGTTCGAGGACCTGCTTTCGAGCGCGCAGAGCCGCGCGCCCGCCCAGCAGCTGGTCAGCATCAGGGACGTCGGCATCGCCACCGCCGCCCTGTCGACGCCCGCCGCTCATCTGATCACCGGCAACACGATCTACATCGACGGCGGCTACCACGTGATGGGGTGATGGCACCGATTGAAGAACTCTTCGTGAATGACGCCAGAGGGGGCTCCCATGGGTGATCTCGTTCTCGTTATCAACGCGGGCTCCTCCAGCCTGAAGTTCTCGCTGTTCGAAGCCGGCGCCGAGGGCGATCCCGAGCTGCAGGTCCGCGGACTGGTCGAGGGCATCGGAACGAAGCCGCATTTCACGGCGCGGGATGTCCACGGGGAAAAGCTCGTCGACAGCACCTATGAATCCGGCGGCGGACACCGCGCCGCGATTCAGCGGGTCAGCGACTGGGGCAGCAACTATCTCGGGGACCGAGACATCGACGTGGTCGGCCACCGCGTCGTGCACGGCGGAACCGAGCATCAGGAACCCGTGGTGGTCGACGCCAACGTGATGGAGGCCTTGGAGGCCCTGATTCCTCTCGCCCCCTTGCACCAGCCGCACAACCTCAAGGCCATCGAGGCGATGGCGCTGGCCTATCCCGGCGTCCTGCAGGTCGCCTGCTTCGACACCGCGTTCCATCGCGGACATCCCTGGGTCGCCGACACCTTCGCCCTGCCGCGCGATCTCTATGCCAAGGGGGTCCGCCGCTACGGCTTCCACGGCCTTTCCTACGAGTACATTGCCCGGGAGCTGGGCCGGAGCGCGCCTGCGCTGGCCGAAGGCCGCGTCGTCGTGGCCCACCTGGGCAACGGCGCGAGCTGCTGCGCGATCAAGGCGGGCCGCAGCGTCGACAGCACCATGGGCTTCACCGCGCTCGACGGCCTTCCCATGGGGACCCGTTGCGGCCAGCTCGATCCCGGCGCGCTGCTGCACCTGATCGACGGTCTCGGCATGACGGCGGCGGAAGTCTCCGACCTGCTCTACAAGGAGTCGGGCCTCAAGGGGCTGTCCGGCATCAGCAACGACCTGCGCGAGTTGGGCGCGAGCGGCGCGACCGAGGCGGCCGAAGCGGTCCAGTACTTCACCTACCGGATCCGGCGCGAGGTCGCGGCCCTGGCCGCCGCCCTCGAGGGGATCGACGGGCTCGTCTTCACGGCGGGCATCGGCGAGAACGACCGGGCCGTGCGCCGCGAGGTCTGCCGCGGGCTGGATTGGCTGGGCATCGCGCTCGACGAGGAGGCCAACGAGAAGAACGCCCCGGTCATCTCCCTGCCGGAAAGCCGCGTCGAGGTGCGCGTGGTGCCGACCAACGAAGAGAAGATGATCGCGCTACACGCGCTCCGCGCCAGTGCGTCCGGAGGCCGGACCGCCTGAACAAGGTGCCGTAGAGCTACTCTTGAGGGCTTTCGTTCTCGTCTTGGTGCGTAAGCGTCACCAGGGGCGACATCGCCTCTAGCCAAGGTGCCCAGGCAATCTCGGCCCACCGGCTCCACGCGGCCATGGGTGCCGACCAGCCGCCCAGCCAGGGATTCAACAGCCAGGGGTTCATCGGCCAGGGGTTCATCGGCCAGGGGTTGATCGGCGAGTCGGGGTCGAAGGGCAGCAGCGGCAGGTTTCCCGGCTTCGTCAAACTGCCGAAGACGGCGTCGAATGACGGGACAGCGGTCATGCGGAGCGTGATCGTCTCGGCGTTCTGCTCCGGCAGCTCGCGCCGCGTAATCTCGACGTCCAGGCTGGGCAGCTTGGCCGTTATCTTCGTTTCTTCCATCGATGAGAGTTCCCGCGAAGCCGTGTGGATCGTTCGAATAGCCTAGATCAGATCCGGGTCTGATGAAATCGCGGGAACCGCTGCACGAGACGGCCACGCTGCCGCTTCATGGGTGAACACCGACGCGATCCATCTGAGGGGTCAATCCGGCCCGAACTGTGATATTGAGGGCCGGCTTTCGCGGAACAGGATGTGCCATGACCCGGGCTCTCATTATCACCGCTTGCCTCATCGTCGTCTTCGCGGGAATCAAGGCCGCCGCCACGCTGGTCGTGCCTTTCCTGCTGGCCGTCTTCCTGGGAATAGTCCTGGGGCCGCCCTTCGCCTACATGAAGCAGAAAGGCATCCACGACGCCATCGCGCTCACCGTGATGTTCGCCGCACTGGCGGTGCTCTGTATTCTCGCCGTCACCATCCTGCGCGCGTCGCTGGACCAGTTCGCCGCCGCCCTGCCCGCCTACGAGGCGGGGCTCCGGGCACAGCTCGACGCCCTTTGGAGATGGCTCGCGTCCGTCGGCATCAGCCCGCCGGAGGAGTTCGTCGCGGAGAACCTCGACCCGAACTTCGCCATGCGCTACGCCGGCACGCTGGCCCGGGCCCTCAGCTCGACGCTGGGGCAGGCGATCCTAATCTTCATCGTGGTCGCCTTCATGCTGGTCGAGGCGAGCGGCCTGCACCTGAAGATCCGCGCGATCCCCGGCATCTCCGAGAAGGGCATCGAGGCGCTCGACCGCAACTTCGAGGACGTGCGCCGCTACGTCACCCTGAAGACCTTGATGAGCCTGTTGACCGGCGCGCTGGTCGTGGGCTGGCTCTGGCTCCTGGAGATCGACAACGCGCTCTTCATGGGCCTGCTCGCCTTCTTCCTGAACTTCGTGCCGGCGATCGGCTCGATCGTCGCCGCGGTCCCGGGGGTCATCCTGGCCTTCATCCTGCTCGGGCCCGGGATCGCCGCCGTGACGGCCGTCGGCTACATCGTCATCAACGTCGGCGTCTCCAACGTCATCGAGCCGCGGTTCCTCGGCCAGGGCCTCGGCATCTCCCCGCTGGTCGTCGTCCTGTCGCTGATCTTCTGGGGCTGGCTGCTGGGTCCGCTCGGCATGTTGCTCAGCGTTCCTCTTACCATGGCGGTCAAGGCGGGCCTGGAGACCAGCAATGCCACGCGCCCGGTCGCGGTGCTGCTCGGTCCGCCGCCGAAAGAGTGACGGGGGGCGCGTGGCGGTGGGCGGTCAGAAGTGCTTGGAGAGAGCCCTTCTTCGCTAAAGCTTCGAAGGGCATCCTGCTTCGCTTCTGGGTTCGCAGCAAATCCTGCAAAGCGCGGCGCGCGATGCGACAGAGTGCGCGGGAAAAAGCCCTTCTTCGCTAAAGCTTCGAAGGGCATCCTGCTTCGCTTCTGGGCTCGCAGCCAATCCTGCGAAGCGCGGCGCGCGAAGCAGGATGGCGGAGGGGGTGGGATTCGAACCCACGAGACGGTTTCCCGCCCACACGCGTTCCAGGCGTGCGCCTTAAGCCACTCGGCCACCCCTCCGCGGGCGGCGCGAAACCTAGCCCAGGCGGCGCGGCCGCGCAACGGCGCCGTTTCTTGCCCGATCCGGTGCCGGCCCACCCATGCGGCGAGACGCGGCCGGCGGACTGGGTTATCCTGCGGCCGCGGGACATCCGACCGTGGGAGGAAGGACGAGATGGATTCCACCGTATTCACCGGCTGCATCCCCGCGCTGATGACGCCCTGCGGGGCGGACCGGACGCCGGACTTCGAGGCCCTGGTCCGCAAGGGCCAGGAACTGATCGGGACCGGCATGTCCTCGCTGGTCTACTGCGGCTCCATGGGCGACTGGCCGCTCTTGACCGATGAAGAGCGCCAGGAGGGCGTCGAGCGCCTGGTCGCGGCCGGTCTGCCGGTGATCGTCGGCACCGGGGCGCAGAACCCGGCGCGGGCCGCCGCCCACGCCGCCCACGCCGAGCGGGTCGGCGCCAAGGGGCTGATGGTCATTCCCCGCGTGCTGTCGCGGGGCACCGCGCCCAGCGCCCAGCGGGCCCACTTCGCCGGCGTCCTGGGCGCGGCCCCCGCGCTGCCGGCGGTGATCTACAACAGCCCCTACTACGGCTTCGAGACCCGGGCCGAGCTCTTCTTCGAGCTCCGGCGCGACCACCCGAACCTGATCGGCTTCAAGGAGTTCGGCGGGGCCGAGTCGCTGCGCTACGCGGCCGAGCACATCACCAGCCGGGACGACGACGTCTCGCTCCTGGTCGGGGTCGACACCCAGGTGTTCCACGGCTACGTCAACTGCGGGGCAACCGGGGCGATCACCGGGATCGGTAACGTGCTGCCGCGCGAGATCCTGCACCTGGTCTCGCTGTGCGAGCAGGCGGCCGCCGGCGACGCCGAGGCGCGCACGCGGGCGCGCGAGCTGGACAGCGCGCTGGCCGTGCTGTCGTCCTTCGACGAGGGCCCGGACCTGGTGCTCTACTACAAGCACCTCATGGTCCTGGAGGGCGATGCCGCCTACGCGCTGCACTTCAACGAGAGCGACGCGCTCTCCGCGAGCCAGGCGAACTACGCGGCCCGGCAGCTGCAGCTGTTCAAGGCCTGGTACCGGGGCTGGGTCCAGGAACCGGGCGTCGCGCGGCTGTCCGCCTAGCTGGGGGGCTGAGCAACTTTTGAGTACTTGATCGCGGTCATCCTTCGACAAGGGGGCGTAGGCCCGGCGCTACGCGCGGATGAGGGAGACTGCTTGAAACACCTTGCCCTCACCCTGAGCTTGTCGAAGGGTGACGTTGGGGCAGGACGCCGGCGTTCGGACCCGGCGTCGCCGCGCACAATTTGATTTATGTCAAAGACATTGGACGGCTTTTGTGTCAAATTTACTTGACACAAGGAGAGCCGCTCATGCGCATCGTGCTCGTTCACCCGAACTACCATTCCGGCGGCGCCGAGATCGCCGGCAACTGGCCGCCCGCCTGGGCCGCCTATCTCGCCGGCCACCTTCGCGACGCCGGGTTCGACGACGTCCACTTCATCGACGCGATGACCAACAACGTCGGCGACGACGAGCTGCGCGACCGCCTGGCGGCGCTGCAGCCGGACGTCGTCGGGACGACCGCGATCACGCCGTCGATCTACAAGGCCGAGGACGTGCTGGCCATCGCGCGCGACGTCTGCCCGGGCGCGGTCCGCGTGCTGGGCGGCATCCACGCGACCTTCATGTACAAGCAGGTCCTGTCGGAGGCGCCCTGGATCGACGTCATCGTCAGAGGCGAGGGCGAGGAGATCTTCCGCGCGCTGATCCGCACCATCGACGAAGGCCGCTGGCCGCAGGACCGGGAGAAAATCAAGGGTCTGGCATTCCGCGAAGGCGAGCAGATCGTCGCCACCCAGGCGGCGCCGACGGTCAAGGAGCTCGACGCGATCAACCCGGACTGGTCGATCCTGGAGTGGGAGAAGTACATCTACGTGCCGCTCGGCGCGCGGGTCGCCATCCCCAACATGGCGCGAGGCTGTCCCTTCACCTGCTCGTTCTGTTCCCAGTGGAAGTTCTGGCGCGACTACCGGGTGCGCAACCCGGTCAAGGTGGTCGACGAGATCGAGCGCCTCGTGAACGACTACGGCATCGGCTTCTTCATCCTGGCCGACGAGGAACCGACGATTAACCGCAAGAAGTTCATCCAGTTCTGCGAGGAGCTGATCGCCCGCGACCTGCCCGACAAGGTGAAGTGGGGCATCAATACGCGGGTCACGGACATCATGCGCGACAAGGCCCTGCTGCCGCTCTACCGCAAGGCCGGCCTGGTGCACGTCTCGCTCGGCACCGAGGCGGCGGCCCAGCTGAAGCTCGACCAGTTCAACAAGGAGACGCGGGTCGCCGACAACAGGGAAGCGATCCGGCTGCTCAGGGAGGCCGACATCTTCGTCGAGGCGCAGTTCATCGTCGGCCTCGACAACGAGACGCCGGAGACCCTGGAAGAGACCTTCCAGATGGCCTGGGAATGGCAGCCGGACCTCGCCAACTGGGCCATGTACACGCCCTGGCCCTTCACCTCGCTGTTCCAGGAGCTGAAGGAGAAGGTCGAGGTCTTCGACTTCTCGAAATACAACTTCGTCACGCCGATCATGGCGCCGGCAGCGATGGACCGCGCGACGCTGCTCGACCGGGTCATGCACAACTACCGCCGGTTCTACAGTCGCAAGGCGCTGTTCCACTATCCCTGGCGCGGCACCGGCTTCCGCCGGCGCTATCTGCTGGGCTGCCTGAAAGCTTTTCTCAAGGCCGGCTTCCAGCGGAAGTTCTACGACCTCGGCAAGGTCAACTATTGGGGGCCCCAGTCGAAGTCGAAAGTCGATTTCCATTTCGACCGGACGCGCAAGATCGCGCCGGCGCAGATGGAGGACTGGGAGGCGGCGGCGGACCGTGCGGCCCGCGCCAAGGCCCGGCGCGGGGCGGCCGAGGTCAGGGCCTGCGGCGGCGGCGACCAGCAGCTGCCGGAGAACCTGGCCGCCCCGGTCGCGGCCGAGGTCAGAGCCTGCGGCGGCGGCGACCAGCAGCTGCCGGAGAACCGCGCCGCCCCGGTCGCCGGGGACTAGGGTCTTGGGAGGCGAAGGCGCAGGCCCCGCCGCGGCGGCACCGGCCGCGACGCGCGGACGGGTCGGCCCCAACGCCGTGATCCAGCTCGGCGCGGCGCTCACGGCGCGGGGGCGCACGGAGGCGGAGATGGTCTTCACCCGGGCGGGCTACCTGGAACTGCTCGACGCGGCGCCGGACGAGATGGTCGACGAGGCCGTGCCGGCGGCGCTGTTCCGGGCGCTCTGGCAGGTCCTGCCGGCCGAGTCCGCGCGGCGCGTCGCGGTCGAGGCCGGGCGCCGCACCGCGGACTACGTCATTGCCAACCGGATCCCGGCCGCCGCCCGCCTGGCGCTCCGCCTGGCGCCGCGAGCGCTCGGCGCCAGGCTCCTGCTGCGCGCGATCGAGCGCAACGCCTGGACCTTTGCCGGCTCGGGACGCTGCGAGACCGCGGCCCGGCCGACCTACGCCATCTCGATCGCGGACAATCCCTTGCGGATGCCGGGCTGCGTCTGGCACCGTGCGGTCTTCGCGCGCCTGTTCGACCGGCTGACCGCTCCGGGCGCCGCCGTCGTCCACGCCGCCTGCGGCGGCACCGGCGGCGCCTGCCGTTTCGAGATCCACCTGCCGACGAGTCGAGAGAGACCATGGACGCCAAGCTGAAGAAACACGCGGTTCGCAAGGTCCCGCGCTACACCAGCTACCCGACCGCCCCCCATTTCAGCGAGGCGGTGGGCGCCCGGGACTATGCCGGCTGGCTCGAGGCGCTCGACCCCGCCCAGTCGGTCTCGCTCTATCTGCACGTTCCGTTCTGCCGCCGGGTCTGCTGGTACTGCGGCTGCAACATGAAGCTTGCGTCGCGCGACGCGCCGGTGGCGCAGTACGCCGCGACGCTGACCGACGAGATCGGCCTTGTGGCCGGGCATCTGCCGGGCCGCATGACCGTCTCGCACCTGCACTGGGGCGGCGGCACGCCGACCGCATTGACGCCGGACGACCTCGAGCGGGCCATGGCGGCGGTCGACTCCCATTTCGACATGACGCCCGGCGCCGAGCGCGCCATCGAGAGCGATCCGCGGACGCTGACCAGCGCAATGATCGCGCGGCTCGGACGGCTCGGCTTCAACCGCGCCAGCATCGGGGTGCAGGAGTTCGACGCCAAGGTGCAGGCCGCGATCAACCGCCTGCAGCCGCCGGCCATGGTGTCGAACTGCGTCGAGCGCCTGCGCGAGGCCGGGGTCTCGGCGATCAACTTCGACCTGATCTACGGCCTGCCGCACCAGACCGTCGAGACCCTGCTCGACACCATCCGTCTCTGCGTGGAGATGCGCCCGGACCGGCTCGCGCTCTTCGGCTACGCCCATGTCCCCTGGATGGCCAAGAAGCAGCGCCTGATCGACGAGGCGGCGCTGCCGGGCGCGGCGGCGCGCCTGGCCCAGGCCGAAGCAGCCGCGAAGGCCCTGACCGAGGCCGGCTATGTTGCCATCGGCCTGGACCACTTCGCGCTGCCGAGCGACCCGCTGGCCACCGCGGCCGCGGCGGGAACGCTCCGGCGCAACTTCCAGGGCTACACGACCGACGGCGCCGACACGCTGCTGGGGATCGGCGCGAGCTCGATCGGGCGGACACCGTCCGGCTTCGTCCAGAACATCACGGAGACCGGCGCCTGGGCCCGGGCGGTGGAGGCCGGCGTGCTGCCGGTCGGCAAGGGCCTGGCGCTGACCGGGGAAGACGGTCTGCGCGCCTACGTGATCGAAGCACTGATGTGCCGGGGCGCCGTGGACCTGGACGTGGCGGCGGATCGTTTCGGCGCGCCCCAGGATTGGTACGCCGAAAGCGAGGCCGAGCTGGCGGACTTGGTCGAGGACGGTCTGGTGGTCCGCGACGGCGGACGGATCAGCGTGACCGAAGCGGGCACGCCGCTGGTGCGCGTGGTCGCCTCGGCGTTCGACGCCTACCTCTCCCATCGGCAGGCGCGCCACGCCGCGGCCGTGTGACCGACCGCGCGGCTCGGACACCGTCCGGCGTTGAGCCCGCAAGACGGCTTCGGCATAAGAGGTCGTCATGAACCGGCGGGCAAGAGACGCGCGGTCCCCCAACCCGCGCCGCGTCCTGGTGCTGGGCGGGACGGGGACGATCGGCAAGGCGACGGTACAGGCCCTGATGGCCCGCGGCCACGAGGTCGTTTGTTTCCTCCGCCCCCGGCCGAAGGGCGCGGCGGTCGATCCCGCCCTCGGCGGCGCGGAGCTGCGCTTCGGCGACCCGACCGACCCGGCCTCGCTGGCCCGCGACGGCTTCGGCGGCGACGCGGTCCAGGCCGTCGTTTCCTGCATGGCCTCGCGGACCGGCGCGCCGAAGGACGCCTGGGCAGTCGACTACGAAGCCCACGCGAACGCCCTGGCGGCGGCGGCCGCCGCCGGCGTCGAACACTTCGTCCTGTTATCGGCGATCTGCGTTCAGAAGCCCCGGCTCGCCTTCCAAAGGGCCAAGCTCGCCTTCGAGGAAGAGCTCATGGCGTCCGGTCTCGCCTACTCCATCGTCCGGCCCACGGCCTTCTTCAAGTCGCTCTCCGGCCAGCTCGAGCGGGTCAGGCGCGGCAAGTCCTACCTGCTCTTCGGGGACGGGCGCCTGACCGCCTGCAAGCCGATCAGCGACGCGGACCTGGGCAGCTATCTGGCCGACTGCCTCGACGATCCGGCGCTGCGCAACCGGGTCCTGCCGATCGGCGGGCCCGGGCCCGCGATTACGCCCCGGGAGCAGGGCGAGCGACTCTTCGCGCTCGCCGGCCAGGAGCCCCGCTTTACCGAGGTGCCGGTCGCGCTGCTCGACGTGGCCGTGTGGACGCTCGCGGCCCTCGGCACGCTGTTTCCACCCCTGAAGGAGAAGGCCGAGCTCGCCCGCATCGGCCGCTACTACGCGACCGAGTCCATGCTGGTCCTCGACCCCGAGAGCGGCGCCTATGACGCCGCCCGGACCCCCTCGACCGGCGCCACCACTCTGTTCGATTTCTACGCGGCGCTGGTCGCCGGGAAGGCCTCGGTCGATCGCGGCGCGCACAAGGTGTTCTAAACTCGCCACCCTGCTCGATCGAAGACCGTTTAGCACCGGCCCAAAGCGGTGTAGAATCTATAGTCCGTTAAGATTGCGCGGCGATCCTCCGCCCGAGCCCGCGACGGCGGCCTGGCAGGAAAAGGACGAGGACGCAGATGATCTTCCTGCTCAGCATGATCGGCTATCTGCTGATCATCCCTGCGGTGGGGGCGCTCGCTTACGACCTGGCGCAGTTCTTCTCGACCGGGAGCTTCAAGCTGTCGACCTGGGGCGAGCTGTGGTTCAAGCTCCACCCGGGCAGTCTCAACCTCTACCAGGCCGTGGTCGAGCGCTACGTCTCGGTCGCGCTCTGGGACGATGTGCTCTCCCCCCTGCTGTTCTGGCCGGCGCTCTACGCCTTCGGCATTCCCGGGCTCGCCCTCGCCCTGCTGCCCTGGCTGCAGAAGACCCTATCGCGCGACGAGGAGTTCCGCTGAAGCGGTTCGCCGTATTCTCTTCCTAGTCGTCGCTCATCCTGAGCGCGGCGATGAAGGCGGACTGGGGGATCTCGACATTGCCGAACTGGCGCATGCGCTTCTTGCCGGCCTTCTGCTTCTCCAGCAGCTTGCGCTTGCGGGTGACGTCGCCGCCGTAGCACTTGGCGGTCACGTCCTTGCGCATGGCGCTGACCGTCTCCCGGGCGATCACCTTGCCGCCGATCGCCGCCTGGATCGCGATCTTGAACAGCTGGCGCGGGATCAGGTCCTTGAGACGCTGGCAGAGCGCCCGGCCGCGCGGGTCGGCCTGGCTGCGGTGGACGATCATCGAGAGCGAATCGACCGGCTCGGCGTTGACCAGGATCGAGACCTTGACTAGGTCGCCCTGGCGGTACTCGTCGATCTGGTAGTCGAAGCTGGCGTAGCCGCGCGAGACCGACTTGAGACGGTCATAGAAGTCGAACACCACCTCGTTGAGCGGCAGGCGGTAGATCACCATGGCCCGCTTGCCGGCGTAGGTCAGGTCGAGCTGCTCGCCGCGCCGCTCCTCGCAGAGCTTGAGGACCGCGCCCAGATAGTCGTCGGGCACCAGGATGGTCGCCTTGATCCAGGGCTCGTCGATGGTTCCAATCTTGACCGGGTCGGGCATGTCGGCCGGGTTGTGCAGCTCGATCGTCTCGCCGCTGGTCAGGTGGACGTGGTAGACCACGCTGGGCGCCGTGGTGATCAGGTCGAGCTGGAACTCCCGCTCCAGGCGCTCCTGGACGATCTCCAGGTGCAGCAGGCCCAGGAAGCCGCAGCGGAAGCCGAAGCCGAGCGCCGCCGAGGTCTCGGGCTCGAACAGGAAGCTCGAGTCGTTGAGCGCCAGCTTGGCCAGGCTCTCGCGCAGGTTCTCGTACTCGGCGGCGTCGGCCGGAAAGAGGCCGCAGAACACCACCGGCACGCTGGGCTGGAAACCGGGCAGCGGCTCCGCCGCGCGCCGGCCCTCCTCGGTGATGGTGTCGCCGATCTGGCAGTCGGCGACCGACTTGATGCTGGCGGTCAGGTAGCCGATCTCGCCGGGGCCCAGTGTGCCGGTCTCGGTGCGCTTCGGCGTGAAGACGCCGACCCGGTCGACCTGATGGACCGCGCCGGTCGCCATCATGCGCATCTTCTGGCCAACCTTGAGCTGGCCGTCGATCACCCGGACGAGGGTGATCACCCCGAGGTAGGCGTCGTACCAGCTGTCGACGAGCAAGGCCTTGAGCGGCGCCGCGGGGTCGCCCTTTGGCGGCGGCAGGCGTTCGACCAGGGCTTCCAGCACGGCCGGCACGCCCTCGCCGGTCTTGGCCGAGATCGGCAGGGCCTCGCTGGCGTCCAGGCCGATCACCTCCTCGATCTGCTCCTTGATCCGCTCCGGCTCGGCCGCCGGCAGGTCGATCTTGTTGAGCACCACGACGATCTCGTGGTCGTGGTCGATCGCCTGATAGACGTTGGCCAGCGTCTGGGCCTCGACCCCCTGGCTGGCGTCGACCAGCAGCAGCGAACCTTCGCAGGCCGAGAGGCTGCGGCTGACCTCGTAGGCGAAGTCGACGTGGCCGGGGGTGTCGATCAGGTTCAGGACGTAGTCTTGCCCGTCCGGCGCCTTGTAATTCAGGCGCACGGTCTGCGCCTTGATGGTGATGCCGCGCTCGCGCTCCAGCTCCATGGAGTCGAGCACCTGCTCCTTCATCTCCCGGTCCGAGAGCCCGCCGCAGGTCTGAATCAGCCTGTCCGCCAGCGTGGACTTTCCGTGGTCGATATGGGCGATGATCGCGAAGTTGCGGATCCTGGAGAGCTCTGTCATGGACCTGGATATAAGTGCCTGAACGCGCCGCCGCTATAGCACCGCCTCGGGCCGAGGCCAAGGGTAGCCTCCGCCCTCAGGCCACCGCGGGGCCACGGGTCCGTGTTAGCCTGTCGCAGGCCCAATCTGAGCGAGATTCCTCGAGATGCGCCTGCCGCAGAACCCCTGCTTCGTCGTTCGAGGCGACCCGGATCGGCCGGTCCACCAGCGCCAGTGGTACGAGTTCCCGGGGCGCGGCGACGGCCTGCCCGAGATCTGGTGCTACACGGACCGCCTGTCCTACGCGCCGGGCGAGACGCTGGCGCTGCACCTCTGCGCGAGCGAAGCCGAGGCCCGGATCGAGATTCGGCGCGAAGGCGCGACGCCCCGGCGGGTGCTCGAGCGAAGAATCGCCGCGTCGTGGCACGACACCCCGGACGAGGCCTCCGTCGCCGGCTGCCGCTGGCCGGCCACGGCGGAGATCGCGATCGACGCGAGCTGGCCCTCCGGCGCCTACCGGGTGACGGCGCGGGCCGCCGATTCGGCCGGCCGCGAAGCGGCGGCCCACCACATCTTCGTGGTCCGGCCGCGGCCCGGTCAGGGAACGGAGCGCCTGCTGCTGATCACCTCCGACGCGACCTGGTGCGCCTACAACGACTGGGGCGGCTCGAACCACTACGAAGGCGTGATCGATCCCGCGAGCAGCCGCTTCTCGCCCCACCTCTCGAGCCAGCGGCCCTTCGCCAGGGGCTTCGTCGCCCTGCCCGGGGACGCGCCACGAACGCTGCCGGCGACGCCGCCCGCCTTCGGGGCGCCGGTCGCCTATCCCCACATTGAATGGGCCTGGGCGAGCGGGCATTCCAAGAAGTACGCCTCAGCCGGCTGGGCCAGCTACGAGCGGCACTTCGTCGAGTGGGCGGAGGCCGCCGGCTACGCGGTCGACCTCGCCACCCAGCAGGACCTGCATTTCCGCCCGGAGATCCTGGAAGGCTATCGCTGCCTGGTCATCGTCGGCCACGACGAGTACTGGAGCTGGGAGATGCGCGACGCCGTCGACGCCTTCGTCGAGCCCGGCGGCCGCGTCGCGCGCTTCGCCGGGAACTTCCTCTGGCAGATCCGGCTGGAGGACGAGGGGCGGCGGCAGGTCTGCCACAAGTACCTGGCCCGCGAAGAAGACCCGGCCTACGGCGGACCGGAGCCCCACCTCACGACCAACTGCTGGGAAGCCGCCGAGGTCGGCCGGCCGGGCAGCAAGACCTTCGGCCTGGACGCGACCCGCGGCCTCTATGCCGGTTGGGGCGGTCTGACGCCGCGCGGCGCCGGCGGCTTCACGCTCTACCGTCCCGAGCACTGGACCTTCGAAGGCAGCGGTCTCGGCTACGGCGACATGCTGGGCGCGGCGGCGCGCATCTTCGGCTACGAGGTCGATGGCCTGCCCTACCGGATCGAGGACGGCCTGCCCGCACCGAGTCCCGAGGCCCAGGCGCCGGACGGCCTCACGATCCTGGCGCTCGGCCTGGCGCGCCTGCGCGAGACGGGTGGCGACCCGGCAGCGCTCTTCGTCGGCGACGAGGACGCGCGCTTCATCGCCGAAACGCTTCGTGGCGAAACCTCGCCCTCGACCCTGGCCCGATTGGACCGCGGCTCCGGTATGATCGTCCACTTCCCCAAGGGCCGCGGCGAGGTGTTCCACGCCGGCACCACCGAGTGGGTGGCCGGCCTGCTGCGCCGCGACCCGGCGGTGGAACGGGTGACGCGCAACGTCCTCGACCGCTTCCTCTCGTAAGCGGCGGGCGCCAGAAAGCGTCGCCGCCAGACGGACGGACGCCGCGGGACTTCTGTTCGAATTCCTTCGCTCCACGGGGGAGTTGAAGGCTTGGAAGGCAAACGCCCACTCTCCGGAATTCGGGTTCTCGACTTCGGCCAGTACGTCGCCGGTCCCGCCGCCTCGATGATGCTGGGCGACCTCGGGGCCGAGGTGATCCGTGTCGACCCGCCGGGCGGCCCGCGCTGGAAAGCGCCGGCAGCGGCGATGCTGAACCGGGGCAAGGTCCGTATCGCGCTCGACCTCAAGTCCGGGTCCGGATTGACCGAGGCGCGCCGGCTGGCGCGCTCGGCAGACGTCCTGGTCGAGAACTTCCGCCCCGGCGTGATGGACCGCCTGGGCCTGGGCGCCACCGCCCTGCGCGCGGAGAACCCGGGCCTGGTCACCCTCTCGATCCCGGGCTTCTCGTCGAAGGACCGCGCGCGCGCCGCCATCCCCGCCTGGGAGGCGATCGTCGCCGCGGCCTGCGGACAGTACTCGGACATGGGCCTGAACCGGGTGCTGATGGGCATCGAGCCCAGCTTCTCGCCCCTGCCGCTGGCCTCGGCCTACGGCGCCGTCCTGGGCGCCGGCGCGGTCGCCCTGGCGCTCGCCAGGCGCGCCCAGACCGGCCGGGGCGACGCGATCGAGGTTCCCCTGGCCGCCGCCCTGATGGAGGGCCTGGCCTACAACGCCCAGCGGGTCGAGGACTATCCCGAGCGCTACAAGTCGGGCCGGGAGAAGGAGATCGAGCGCCGCCGGGCCGCCGGCCTGCCGATGGACGTCAGCTACGACGCGCTGCAGGAGCTGCTCGACCCCTTCTACCGCAACTACCCCTGCGCCGACGGCCGGCGGATCTATGTGGTCAGCGCCTCGCACCGCGCGCACCCTGAGCGCGTGCTGCGCGCCCTCGGCCTCTGGGAGACGGTGCTGGCCGAGGGCCTGCCCCGCCACGACCCCTATCTGGACGTGGCCGACTGGCCCGAGGGGGCGGACTGCACGCTCGCCAACTACCCGTTGTCGCCCGCCTGGGCGGCGCGGATCTCCGCGCTCATGAAAGAAGCCTTCCTGGCCAAGCCCGCCTTCGAGTGGGAGCGCATTCTAGGCGAGGCCGGCGCGCCCGCGGCGGCCCAGCGGACGACCCGGGAGTGGCTCGCCTCGGAGCACGCGCTCGCCTCCGGCCTCGTGCTCCGGGTCGAGGACCCGGACTTCGGCGCGATGCGCCAGCTCGGCAACCTCGCCTGGCTGGCCGGCGACGCCGAAGCGGCGCTCGACAAGGCGCCGCGCCGCGAGGCCGAGCCGGCGGCGGTCGAGGCACCGCCGAAACCGGTGCCAGCGGCCGGCGACGCCGGCGGCGGCTGGCTCGACGGGCTCAAGGTTCTGGATCTCACCAACGTCATCGCCGGGCCGACCATCGCGGCGACCCTCGCCCGCTTCGGCGCCGAGGTGATCGCCGTCGGCCCGGTCACGCCCACCATGGATCCCTGGAACGCCATCGTCTTCGGCATGCAGGCCGGCCGCGGCAAGCGCAGCCTGCTGATGGACCTGAAGTCCGAGCGCACCCGCGGCGCGCTAGACCGCCTGCTCGCCTGGGCCGAGGTGGTGACGGTGAACGCGACCGACCGGCAGCTCGCCGGCATCGGCCTCGATCCCGCGCGCCTCGCGGCCGACCACCCCGGGCTGATCCTGTGCCAGCTCGACTGCTACGGCGGACCGGCCCGCGGGCCGCGCAGCGACTTCCCCGGCTACGACGACCTGGCGCAGGCCTCGACCGGGGTGATGGCGCGCTTCGGCGGCGCGCTGGAGACGCCCGAAGAGCACGCCCACTTCGGCACCATCGACGTCCTGGGCGGCTTCTGCGGCGTGCTCGCCATCGGCGCGGCGCTCCTCAAGCGGGCGCGCGAAGGACGCGGCGACGTCGCCCGCGCCTCGCTCTGCGCGGCGGGGCAGCTGATCCAGGCGCCCTTCATGGTCGACTTCGCCGGCCGCGGCCCCTTCGACGAGCCGAGCGGCCGGGCAGTCAAGGGCTGGGGCCCGCTCTATCGCGCCTACAGGGCGGCGGACGGCTGGTTCTTTCTCGCCGCCCGCCAAGACCGCGGGGCCGACCTGGCCGCGCTCGAAGGGCTTGAGGGCACGGCCGGACTTTCGGGCGCCCCGCTCGAGGCACGCTTGGAGCAGCTCTTCGTGACACGCCCCATGGCCGACTGGCTGGCGCTCCTGCTGGCCGCCGACTTCGGCGCCCAGCGGCTCGACAAGATGCACGCCGTCTGCCAGGCGCACCTGACCCGCGAGAGCGCCGGCGAGCCGGACCTCGCCGGACCGACCTTCGCCTTCGTCCGCCACGACCGCCACCCCAGCGGCCGCTGGGTCGACCTCGTCGCACCCAACGCGATCCGCCCTCGGGAGGCCCGGATCCGCATGCCCGGCCCCGCGCCCAAACCCGGCGCCCAGAGCCGGGAGATCCTCCGCGAGATCGGGCTAGGGGAAGACGAGATCGACGCGCTGGTCGCCGACGGCGTGGTCGCCGAGGCCTGGTGCGACAAGTACCTGCCGGAGTGATGCCGCGGGTCGGACTGGCGTACGGTAATAGATCGTATTGGCGTCAAGCGGGTTACTTCTCGGCGTCCTCGCCGAACACATAGCCCTTGACGTGCAAACCGAGCGCCTTGCGGAGCTGTTCGAGGTGATCGGCCATTTCGCAGAAGGGAGGAAAAACGTGCCAGTATTTGGTGTGACTGAGCCAGCGAACCCCGCGCTGGCGCTCCAGCTTCACGTCCCTAATGCCGTAACCCAGTGCACCGCCCAGCGGCCCGCCGATCAGATCGCCCAAAAAGACGAGGCGGGCCGGAAAGTAAAGATTCGTCCAGCGCACTGCGGCAAAGACGGCAGCATGATGCGGCACGCGCCGCTTTTCAGGCTGTACGTCGTCTGGTTTGGCCGGCGGGTTATAAGAGAAGCGCTCACCCTTCTCACCCGTCGGAGTTTCGAGGACAGGGGGGCAGATGGGCAAGACCCGTCGCTCCTGAAACTCGCGAAGCTGCTCGTCATCCTCGGCGATCAGGACATCCGCGTAGGTCAGCGGACTCCCCAAGGTGATGAAGTCGGTCACGCGCCAAGCGTTCCCTGTCTCGCGCAAGTGTTGCTGAAATGCCACTTGGGCGGCGCGAAAGCCGGCTGCCAACTCCTCGTCTTGATCAAGCAAGCGTGGCCACTGGCCGCGCCAGTTTGGAATGGCAAGCTTCTTCCGCGCCTCTGCTAGCTGGTGGGCCAGACCTTCGAGCTTGGTCAACGCCTCGTAGCCCGGATTGCTTGCGGGGTTGAAGGTATGGTTGTAGCGCGGCCACAAGTGGGTCAATACGTCGTAGCCGATGACGCTGCCCAAGCTGTGGCCCACTACGATGATACGGTCATACTTATTCTTGTCGTGCAGCTTCTGAAGCAGGTCGATCCCGGCCTCGCGGATCGCGTGGCGTACCTTCACGTTGGCGGGCGCGGCACTGAGGTAACGGGCTGCATCGCCGACGATGGGTTTGATGATCGCTTCCCGAATCAATGCAACGACCAAGAGCACGCTGGCGAAGAAGACACCGGGCGCGGCGATACCAAGTACATTGAGCTCCAGCTCCTCATGAAGAAAGATCACCACGGCACCGCCGATCATCAGGAGGCCGACAATCCAGAGCAGAAAGAAGGTCACCAACAATGGACCCGGGACGTGCCAGGGCAAGCGCCACAAGAGATGGCGCGCCCAGGAGAAGACGTGGGAAATCTGGGTGCCTTCCATCAGATGGGCCCAATAGAACTCGAAGAAATCCGTGCGGGCGCAGTTCTCATCGAAGTCCGTCGTCAATCGGCGAAGCTCGAAGTTACCCGAAGTCAGATCCGGCTTGCTCCAGACCAGCGGTCGCGAGTCCGCGTGGAGCGGTGGCGCCTCGCGCGGCCAGACTGCGACGACAAAACGCCGAAGCGTCTCCATCGGCCGCTGCTCACCGATGCCGTGAATGATGACCACGGCCTGACGAGCTTGCTGCTGTGTCTCGCAGAGATGCTTGGCCATTTCTTTTGCCCCCGGATTGAAACCCTGTGCACGGCCGCCGTGCCGGCGTGGTCCAAATCAATAGGCAATCAAAGGTAATCAGCTTGAAGATCGGCGATATGACGCCGTGCTTTTAAACGCACTACGAAGTGCTCACCTATGTGATAGTCCCCAAACCCTAGTTGTGCGACTTCATCAGAACCGGCTCGATGCGCTCCATGGCCCAGTCGACCTGGTCGCGGGTGATGACCAGGGGCGGGGCGAAGCGGATCGTGTTGACGTGGGTCTCCTTGCACAGCAGGCCCTGCGCCTTGAGCGCCTCGCAGTACTGCCGGGCGCCGCCGGCCTCGGCCTCGAACTCGACCGCCAGCATGAGGCCGCGGCCGCGCACCTCCTTGATCGCGTTGTTGCGGACCGATTTCAGGGCGGCGAGGAAGTAGTCGCCCATCTCCGCGGCGTTCTCGATCATGCCCTCCTCGACCAGCACCTTGAGCGCGGCGCGGGCCACGGCGCAGGCCAGCGGATTGCCGCCGAAGGTGCTGCCGTGCTCGCCGGGCTTCAGGACGCCCAGCACGTCCTTGTTGGAGAGCACGGCGGAGACCGGGTAGAAGCCGCCGGACAGCGCCTTGCCGACCAGGGTGACGTCGGCCTCGACCGACTCGTGCTCCTCGGCCAGGAGCTTGCCGGTGCGGCCCAGGCCGGTCTGGATCTCGTCGAGGATCAGCATGACGTTGTGGCGGCTGCAGATCTCGCGGATCGCCTTGAGGTAGCCGTCGGGCGGGATGATGACCCCGGCCTCGCCCTGGATCGGCTCGACCAGGAAGCCGACGGTGTTGGGCGTGATCGCCGCCTCCAGCGCCTCGGCGTCGCCGAAGGGGATCACCTTGAAGCCCGGGGCGAAGGGCCCGAAGCCGCCGCGCGCCGTCGGGTCGGTGCTGAAGCCGACGATCATCAGGGTGCGGCCGTGGAAGTTGTTGCGGCAGACCACGACCTCGGCCTGGTTCTGCGGCACGCCCTTGACCTCGTAGCCCCACTTGCGCACCGCCTTGACGGCGCTCTCGACCGCCTCGGCGCCGCTGTTCATGGGCAGCACCTTGCTAGCGTCGGTGAGCTCGCAGATGTCTTGGTAGAACAGCGCCAACTGGTCGTTGTGGAAGGCCCGCGAGGTCAGAGTCAGCTTGCCGGCCTGTTCGACCATGGCCTCGCGGATCTTGGGGTGGCAGTGGCCCTGGTTAACCGCCGAGTAGGCCGAGAGGCAGTCGAGATAGCGCTTGCCGTCGATGTCCCAGACCCAGACCCCCTCGCCGCGCGAGAGCACGACGTCGAGGGGCTTGTAGTTGTGCGCCCCGAGCTCGGCCTCGATCTCGAAGATTTCCCGCTTGCCGACCGGGGGCGATTCCTGCTGATCAGTCATCTCTGCTCCTCGAGAGCGGGCCGCGCGACCCTGGTCAGTCGAAAGACGTCTTGTGGCGGCTCAGAATCTGCTCGCCGAACAGGCTCGCCACCAGCTCGACCACCATATCGGCGGTCTGGTTACGGATGTCGAAAGCCGGGTTCAGCTCCATTATGTCCAGGGAGGCCATCAGGCCGCAATCGTGGATCATCTCCATGGCGAGCTGGGCTTCCCGGTAGGTCGGGCCGCCCAGCACCGTGGTGCCGACGCCGGGGGCGATGGCCGGGTCGAGGAAGTCCACGTCGAAGCTGACGTGGAGGTGGCCGCCGCGTTTTTGCACCGCTTCCAAGGTCTCGGCCATGACCGCGTGCATGCCGCGCTCGTCGATGATGCGCATGTCGTAGACCGTCATGCCGCTCCCGACGACCGCGAGCTTCTCGACGTGATCGACCGAGCGGATGCCGATCTGGACGATCTGGGCGGCGTCGAGGATCGGCGCGCCGGCGCCGAGGCCGGTCAGCGCCGCGGGCCCCTGGCCGCAGAGAATGGCGACCGGCATGCCGTGGATGTTGCCCGAGGGCGAGGTCGCCGGCGTGTTGAAGTCGGCGTGGGCGTCGAACCAGAGGACCGAGAGCGGCTTGTCCTGCTCCGCGCAGTGCTTCGCCACGGCGGCGATCGACCCGATCGCGAGGCAGTGGTCGCCGCCGAGCAGGATCGGCAGCGTTTCCGCCTGCAAGGCCGCGGAGAAGGCCGCCTCCAGGCTGCGGCACCAGGCGGCGGTCTCGGCCAGGTGTCGATAGCCGTTCTCGGGCGGCAGATTGGGGTTGGGCGGCCCGACCAGGTTGCCGGCGTCCTTCACCGGAAAGCCCAGACGCCTCAGCGCGGGCTCGAGCCCGGCGACCCTGAGCGCCTCCGGGCCCATCGACGCGCCGCGGTGCCCGGCGCCGATGTCGGTCGGCGCCCCGATCAGGGTGACGGTCTGCTTCGGATCCTTCACGTCCTCGCCCCTGCCTCGCCCCTGCCGCGCCGGGCTTCATCTTGCTACAACTCGGCAGTCGGGGGAACCGGAGCCTTTGTCGGCCGCGACCGGTCCGGTCTCAGCCGCACTGCCGGTTCTGGACCTGGATCTGCGTGACGAAGGCGCCGTCTCGGTCCGAGATCCGGTAGATCACCTCGGCGCCGCGGCTCAGCAGGAGTCGCAGGCGCGTGTCCCGGCAGGTCAGCCCCACCAGTTTGTGCTCGGCCCCCGAACGCCAGCCGCGCGACCATTTGGCCTCGAGCTGGTCACGCGTCCGTCGGGTCAGCTTAACATCCTGGATCAACTCGTCGCGCAGGTCGTTTCTGCCCGGGTAGGCGTCGACCAGCACGGCATGGAGAAAGAGCTCCTCGCCCTGCTTGCGCTTGCGGCCCTCGGCTACGGTCTGGAGCAGCTCGGCCATGGGCATCTCGGCGAGCTGCTTGTGCCGGGCCTCGGACAGGCCCCACAGGATGCCGCCGCCGACATCGTAGGCGATCCACAAGAGCACCAGGCCGACCAGGACATATTTCATGAGCGCGAGGACCCAAAGGTTGCCGCGATCCGCTCCAAGCGGCCAGCTATAGGCGACAAGTGCTAAGACTTTCTGATCCGGCGGCTTGGCGCGGAGGCGCGGCGGTGCATAATCGCGGCAATGCTCGCGCCGCTCGCGAACCCCACCTACCGCCGCCTCTTCGCCGCGCAGGCGGTCTCGATCCTGGGCACCGGCCTTGCCACGGTGGCGCTCGCGCTGCTGGCCTACGAGCTGGCCGGCGCGGAGGCCGGCGCGGTGCTGGGCACGGCCCTGGCGATCAAGATGATCGCCTACGTCGGCATCGCGCCGCTGGCCGGCGCCTACGCCAACCGCTTCCCCCGGCGCGCGTTGCTGATCGCCATGGACCTGGTCCGGGCGGCGGTGGTGCTCGCCCTGCCCTTCGTCGATCAGGTCTGGCAGATCTACCTGCTGATATTCCTGCTGCAGTCGGCCTCGGCGGTATTCACGCCGACTTTTCAGGCGACCATCCCCGACGTCCTGCCGGACGAGAAGGACTATACCAACGCGCTCTCGCTCTCGCGCCTCGCCTACGACCTGGAGAGCCTGATCAGTCCGGGCCTGGCCGCCGCCCTGCTGCTCTTCGTCAGCTTCCACTGGCTGTTCGCCGGAACCGTGGTCGGGTTCCTCGCCTCGGCCGCCTTCGTCCTGGCCGCCCGCCCGCCGAGCCCCAAGGCCGCGTCCGCCGAGGCCGGCCCGCTCGGGCGGACCACGCGGGGCCTCAGGATCTATCTCGCGACGCCGCGCCTCCGCGGCCTGCTGGCCCTCAACGCCGCCGTCGCCGCGGCCGGCGCCATGGTGATCGTCAACACCGTGGTCGCCGTCAAGGGCCTGCTCGGCTTCGGCGAGGCGGAGGTCGGCCTGGCGCTAGCGGTCTATGGGGCCGGCTCCATGGCCGCCGCGCTCGCCGCGCCCCGGCTGCTCGAGCGCCTCGGCGACCGGCCGGTCATGCTGGGCGGCGCGGCCGGCATGACGGTCCTATTGGTCGCGCTCGGTGTCTCGGGCCTCGGCGGGGCGTTCGCGTGGCCCCTGCTGCTCCTGGGCTGGCTCGGCCTCGGCCTCGGCAACGCGCTGGTCATGACGCCTTCGGGCCGCCTTCTGCGCCGCTCAGCGCGCGCGGAGGACAGGCCGGCGGTCTTCGCCGCCCAGTTCGCCCTGTCCCACGCCTGCTGGCTGGTAACCTACCCCCTGGCCGGCTGGCTCGGCCTGGCCGCCGGGCTCGACGCCGCCTTCCTGGCCCTGGGGGCGATCGCCGCTATCGGCCTGGTCGGCGCGCGCAACATCTGGCCCAAGGACGACCCCGAGGTCCTGCCGCATAGCCACGACGACCTGCCGCCGGACCACCCCCATATCCGCGCCACGGCCCGCGGCGGCGCGGACCGCAGCCACGCCCACGCCTTCGTCATCGACGACGAGCACCGGCACTGGCCGACCCAGGGCTAAGTCAATTGCACGATTCAGCGCTAAGGCGGCACCGTCACCCTTCGACAAGAGTGCGAAGCACTTGCGCATCGCGCGGATGAGGGAGCTATGTATCAGACAACATACCTCATCCTGAGCTTGTCGAAGGGTGGTCAAGAGCACGATCTGGTGGTCGGCTAAGCCTTGGAAGCCTTCTTTGCCATACAGCGCTGGGTTCGCGACGCCATTGCGCTCGACCTCCAGGCCTTCGCCGATGAGCGCTCCTGGCTCGCGCTGGCCGCGGTGCTGCCGCTGGGCGTGTTCTTCGGCGCGATCCACGCAATGACGCCGGGCCATAGCAAGACCGTGCTGGCGACCTACGTCGCCGGTTCGCCCGTTTCCGTGGCGCGCGGCCTCGGCGTCGCCGCGACCCTGGCGGTGACCCACGTCTTCTCGGCGGTCGCCATCGCCCTTCTGGCCCTGCCGCTGATCTCCCACAGCCTGGGCCAGGGCGCCGACTCGCCGCTCCTGGCCGACCTCAGCCGCGGCCTGCTGGCCGCCATCGGCTTCTGGATGGTTTGGCGCGCCGCGCGGCACCCGGAATACAGCCACGCCGAGGGACCGGCCGTCGGGGTGATCGCCGGCCTGATCCCCTGCCCGCTGACGCTCTTCGTCATGGTCTACGCAATGGCGCGCGGGATCCCGGAGGCGGGCCTGGTCTTCGCGCTCGCCATGATGCTCGGCATCCTGACGACGCTGGGCGGGGTCGCGGCGCTCTCGGTTCTCGCCCGCCAGGCGCTCTCGAGGCTGATCGAGAAGCGCGGCAGCAGTCTCGCGCGGGCGAGTCGCGTCTTCGAGGGACTGGCCGGCGTGATCCTGATCGCGATCGGATTGAGGGAGCTGCTCTGGTGAGCGTTAGCCCCGCAGCTCCCCGCCCGTCGCCTTTGTGACCTGGGCCACGATCTTCTCCGAGACCGCCTCGATCTCGGGATCGGTCAGGGTTCTCTCCGTGGGCTGCAGGGTGACGGCCAGCGCGAGGGACTTCTTGCCCGGCTCGATGCCCTTGCCGGCGTAGGTATCGAAGACCTCGACCCGGGAGATCAGGGTCTTGTCGGCGCCCTTGGCGGCGCGGATCGCCTTCTCGGCCGGCACCCCGGCGTCCATCAGGAAGGCGAAGTCTCGCTCGACCGGCTGGAAGGCGGAGAGCGCCAGGAGCGGCTTGCGCTTGCCGCCGGCCTTGGCCTTGGGCTCGGGAATCCGGTCGATGAAGACCTCGCAGGCCGCCGCCGGGCCGCGCAGTTCCATGGCGCGGGCGACCTTAGGGTGCAGCTCGCCGAAGGTGGCCAGGACGTTCGGTCCCAGCCGCAGGCTGCCGGAGCGTCCGGGGTGGTACCAGGCCGGCGCGTCGGTCGTCACCTGCAGGTTGGCGACCGGCGCGCCGCAGGCCTCCAGCACGGCGAGCGCGTCGCCCTTGGCGTCGAAGGCATCCACGGGGTGCCCCGTCGAGTCCCAGTGGCGGCGGTGCGACTGTCCCGCGCGCAGGCCGGCCGCGACCTGGTCCTGGCCGGTCGGCGAATCGTCGCGGTACTGCGGCCCGACCTCGAACAGCGCGGCGTCGCCCAGGCCCTTGTCGGCGTTGCGCGCAGCGGCCTCGGCCAGGGTCGGCAGCACCGAGGGGCGCATGATCACGAGGTCGGTCGAGATCGGGTTGACCAGACGCAGGTTGTCCGGCACGCCGCCGAACAGCTCGGCCTGGGGCTCGGAGATGAAGGAGAAGGTGACCGCCTCGTTGAGGCCGCGCCAGGCCAAGGCCGTGCGCGCCAGGTGGGTGAAGCGCTGGCGCCGGGTCAGGGTCGGGTGCGGCAACGCGGTTTCCTGGATCAGCGGCACCACGGGAATGGCGTCGAAGCCGTAGAGCCGCAGGATCTCCTCGACCAGGTCCGCCTCGCCCTCGACGTCGGGACGCCAGGACGGCACCTGGACCTGGATCGTCTTGCCTCTCTCGATCCCGAAGCCGAGGCCTTCCAGGATGTCCGCGCTGGTCTCGGCCGGCAGGTCGAGGCCGCCGAGCCCGCCGACCCGCTCGGGGCGCAGGGTCAGCTTCCGGTCCCAGGCCGGGATCGCGCCAGCCTTCACCGGGTGGCTTGCCTCGCCGCCGCAGAGCTCCCGCACCAGGAGCGCGGCGACCTCCGCGCCCCAGTCGGCGGAGTTGGGGTCGAGCCCGCGCTCGAAGCGGTAGCGGGCGTCGGAGAGAATGCCGAGGCGGCGTCCGGTCGTCGCCGTGCGGATCGGATCGAACAGCGCGACCTCTAGGAAGACGTTGGTGGTCTCCTCGGTGCAGCCCGTGAGCTCGCCGCCCATGATGCCGCCGATGCCCTGGACCCCCTTGGCGTCGGCGATCACGGTCATCTCGGAGTCGAGGGTGTAGGTCTTACCGTCGAGCGCCAAGATCTCCTCGCCGTCGCGCGCCATGCGCATGGTCAGATCGCCGGCCAGCTTGTCCGCGTCGAAGACGTGAAGCGGGCGGCCCAGGTCGAAAGTCACCAGGTTGGTGATATCGACCAGCGCCGAGATCGGCCGGAGCCCGATGGCGTGCAGGCGGTCCTGCAGCCACTTGGGGCTGGGGCCGTTCTTGACGTTGCGGAAGTAGCGGCCGACCACGCAGGGGCAGGCGGCCTGGTCCGGCAGGTCGCGCAGCCACTTGACCGGGCTGTCGAAGCTGCCCTCGACGGTCACCGTGGGCGCGCCCTTCAGGGTGCCGAGACCGGCGGCGGCGAGGTCCCGGGCGACGCCGAACACGCCCAGGCAGTCGCCCCGGTTCGGCGTGATGGCGATCTCGATCACCGGGTCGTCGAGGCCGCGGATCTTGGCGAAGGGCGTGCCGACCTCGGCGTCCTCGGGCAGGTCGATGATGCCCTCGTGCTCGTCGGACAGGCCCATCTCGCGCTCCGAGACCAGCATGCCGTTGGATTCGACGCCGCGGATCACGCCCTTCTTGAGGTCGATCCCGGTGCCCGGGATGTGGCTGCCGGCGGCGGCGAAGACGCCCTTCATGCCGGTGCGCGCGTTGGGCGCACCGCAGACCACCTGGACCTCCTCCGTGCCGGTGTCGACGATGCAGACCCGGAGCCGGTCGGCGTCGGGATGCTGCTTCGCCTCCTTGACGTAGGCGACCGTGAAGGGCGCCAGCTCCTTGGAGCGATCCTCCACGCCCTCGACCTCGAGGCCGATCATCGAGAGCTTGTCGGTGATCTCCTCGAGCGAGGCCTCGGTCTCCAGGTGCTCCTTGAGCCAGGAGAGCGTGAACTTCATCGCCATGGCTAGGCCGCTCCCCTCGGACACGGGTTACCGGCATCAAGAGAACAAATGGCCCTCACCCTCCCAATGCTATCGCATTGGGGCCCACCCTCTCCCAAGGGAGAGGGCCAACATAACCCTCTCCCTTGGGAGAGGGTGGCGGAGCGAAGCGAAGCGGGTGAGGGCCGGTTGGTTCTTGTTTCGCCCTTCATCACAGCCCCCGCACCATCGAGGGGGTCTCCAGCGGCACGAATCCGTAGTGCTTCAGCCAGCGCAGGTCCGACTCGAACATGATGCGCATATCAGGGATGCCGTACTTCAGCATGGCCGGGCGCTCGATCCCCATGCCGAAGGCATAGCCCTGGTAGCGGGACGAATCGATGCCGCAGTTCTCCAGCACCTTGGGGTGCACCATGCCGCTGCCGAGGATCTCCAGCCAGTCCTCGCCGGCGCCGATCCTGAGCTCGCCGCCCTTGCGCGAGCAGCCGATGTCGACCTCTGCCGAGGGCTCGGTGAAGGGGAAGTAGCTCGGCCGGAAGCGCACCGGCAGGTCGTCGACGTCGAAGAAGGCGCGGCAGAACTCGATCAGCGTGCCCTTCAGGTGGCCCATGTGGGTCTTCTCGTCGATCACCAGGCCCTCGACCTGGTGGAACATGGGGCTATGGGTCGCGTCGTAGTCGGCGCGGAAGGTCCGCCCCGGCACGATGATGCGGATCGGCGGCGTGGTCTTCTGCATGGTGCGGATCTGCACCGGCGATGTATGGGTCCTCAGCACCTTGCGCTCGCCGTCCGCCCCCTCGGGCAGGTAGAAGGTGTCCTGCTCCTGGCGCGCCGGGTGCTCGGGCGGGATGTTGAGCGCCGCGAAGTTGTGGAAATCGTCCTCGATATGCGGCCCCTCGGCGACCGAGAAGCCCATCTCGCCGAAGATCGCGATGATCTCCTCGATGGTGTGGCTGATCGGGTGGATCCGTCCCAGCTCGGCCGGGCGGGCCGGCAACGACACGTCGATCCGCTCGTCCAGCAGGCGGGTCTCCAGGTCGGCGTCCTGCAGGTCCTGGCGCCGCGCCTCGATCGCCTCGGCGAGCTCGGTCTTGAGCCGGTTGAAGGCCTGGCCCCGCTCCTTGCGCTCGTCGGCGGGCAGGCCGCCCAGGCTCTTCATCAGCTGGGTGACCTGGCCCTTCTTGCCCAGCGCCTCGACGCGCAGCTGCTCCAGGGCGTCCAGGTTCGCCGCCTGGTCCACCCGGGCCATCAGGTCGGTCTTCAGAGCGTCGAGGTTGTGCAGTTCCATCTCGCCCCCGCGGCGGCGATTCGGAGCGCCGGCCGCGGTCCCGGTCTATTCCTTCGTCGGCGCGGCGGCGAGCGCGGCCTGAGCCTGTTCGACCAGGCTCTTGAAGGCAGCCGGCTCACGCGTGGCCAGATCGGACAGGACCTTGCGGTCCAGCTCGATGCCGGCCTGCTTCATGCCGTTTATAAACTGGGAATAGGTCATGCCGTGCTCGCGCGCGCCGGCGTTGATCCGCTGGATCCAGAGGCCCCGGAACTCGCGCTTGCGCACCCGGCGGTCGCGGTAGGCGTATTGCAGCGCCTTCTCGACCCGCTCGATGGCGACCTTGTAGACGTTCTTGCCGCGGCCCCGGTAGCCCTTGGCCTGCTTCAGGACCTTCTTGTGGCGGGCGTGCGTGGTCACGCCGCGTTTCACACGTGCCATGGCGGCCTCCTATCGGGCGTAGGGCAGGAAGTTGCGCGTGATGATCCGCGCGTCCGGGGCCGACATGATCTTGGTGCCGCGGGCCTTGCGCTTCATCTTCTGGGAACGCCGGCGGAGCATGTGGTTCTTGCAGGCGTAGTTCATCCGCACCTTGCCGGAGGCGGTCAGGCGAAAACGCTTCTTCGCGCTGCTCTTGGACTTGAGCTTGGGCATTTCGCAGTCCTTTGGTCGAAGGCTCCGGGCCCGCCTGGGGCCGGAGCGTCTGGGTTATCGGGGCGGTCGGGCATGCCCTCATGGCCGCGCCGCCCGGTTCGGAAGCGCAAGGTTATAGCGGGGCCGGCAGGCCAAGACAAGGCCCGGAGAACCGGCCGGATCGACGGATTCGAAAGCGGCTCGAGACGGCGGCGCCGGCCCCGGACAGGTCTAGCGGGGCGCCATCACCATGATCATCTGGCGCCCTTCCATCTTGGGGAACTGCTCGACCTTGGCGGTCTCCTCGAGCTCGTCGCGCACCCGGTTGAGCACGTTCATGCCGATCTCCTGGTGCGCCATCTCGCGGCCGCGGAAACGCATGGTCACCTTGACCTTGTCGCCCTCGGCGATGAAGCGGTGGATCGAGCGCATCTTCACATCGTAGTCGTGCTGATCGATGTTCGGGCGCATCTTGATCTCTTTGACGTCGATGACCTTCTGCTTCTTGCGCGCCTCGGCCTTCTTCTTCTGGCTGACGTACTTGAGCTTGCCGTAATCCGTGACCTTGCATACCGGCGGGTCGGCGTTGGGCGAGATCTCGACGAGATCGAGCCCAGCGTCGTAGGCCTGCTCCAGGGCTTCTTGAGCCGTCACGACGCCGACGTTCTCGCCGTCGGCACCGATCAGCCGGACTTTCGGTACGCTGATCTGCTCGTTGACACGCGGTCCGTCGCGGGACGGCGTGGGGTCGAAAGGTGGCCTCGCTATGGCCGAGTCTCCTTACTATCTATTGTCACTACGGGTCTTATGTGACTGCGGGTCTTCCCGGTTCCGCGGCCGCGCGGTCGCCCCCCGCCGCGGAACCGAAGGGCGCGCACTCGTTTGACTTCCCGACCATCAGGGCGCCGCCGCTTCGTCCGAAAGTTTAGTGACTGCGTCTGAGAGCGCAAGGATCTCTTGCTGCTTGCCGCCGAGCACACGGAGCGCGAGGGACCGCTCCTCCGCCTCGCGCTTGCCGACCACGGCAATCACCGGGACCTTGGCGAGGGAGTGCTCCCTCACCTTGTAGTTGATTTTCTCGTTGCGCAGATCGACTTCGGACCGGAGGCCGGCCGTCCGCAGGGCCGCCGCCACCTCTTCGGCATAGGCGTCGGCGTCCGAGGTGATGGTCGCCACCACGATCTGGACCGGCGCCAGCCAGAGCGGAAAGCGCCCGGCGTGGTGCTCGATCAGGATCGCCAGGAAGCGCTCGAAGGAGCCGAGGATCGCCCGGTGCAGCATGACCGGCCGGTGCTTTGCGCCGTCCTCGCCGATGTAGTGGGCGTCGAGGCGCTCGGGCAGCACGTAGTCGACCTGGAAGGTGCCGCACTGCCAGTCGCGGCCGATCGCGTCGCGCAGCACGAACTCCAGCTTGGGGCCATAGAAGGCGCCTTCGCCGGGATTCATCGAGACCTCGATGCCGGTCTCCTCGACTGCGTCCTTGAGCGCCTTTTCGGCCCGTTCCCAGACCTCGTCGCTGCCGGCGCGCACGGGGGGCCGGTCGGCGAATTTGACGATCACGTCCTCGAAGCCGAAGTCGCGGTAGACGCTCATCAGCAGCTCGCAGAACTTGACCGTCTCGCTGTTGATCTGGTCTTCGGTGCTGAAGATGTGGGCGTCGTCCTGGGTGAAGGCGCGCACGCGCATGAGGCCGTGCAAAGCGCCCGAGGGCTCGTTCCGGTGGCACGAACCGAACTCGGCCATCCGGAGCGGCAGGTCGCGGTAGCTCGTGATCCCCTGCTTGTAGATCTGGACGTGGGCCGGGCAGTTCATCGGCTTGACTGCCAGCACCCGGTCCTCGGACTCGGCGATGAACATGTGCTCGCGGAACTTCTCCCAGTGGCCCGAGGCCTCCCAGAGCCCGCGGTCGATCAGCTGCGGCGTCTTGACCTCGAGGTAACCCTCGTCCTCCAGGCGGCGGCGCATGTAGCCCTCCACCGTGCGCCAGAGGGTCCAGCCCTTGGGGTGCCAGAATACGCTGCCGACCGCCTCCTCCTGCAGGTGGAAGAGATCCATCTCGCGGCCGAGACGGCGGTGGTCGCGCTTCTCCGCCTCCTCGACCATCCTGAGGTAGGCCTTGAGCTGCTTCTCGCTCTCCCAGCAGGTGCCGGTGATCCGCTGCAGCTGCTCGTTGCGGGCGTCGCCGCGCCAGTAGGCGCCGGAGATCTTGGTCAGCTTGAAGGCATGGCCGAGCTTGCCCGTCGAGGGCAGGTGCGGCCCGGTGCAGAGATCGAGCCACTCGCCCTGGCGGTAGACCGAGATCTCCGCCTCGTCGGGCAGGGTCTCGATGTGCTCGGCCTTGTACTTCTCGCCCAGGTCCTGGAAGAAGCGGATGGCGTCGCTCTTGTCCCAGACCTCGCGGCTGATCGCCTCGTCGCGCTCGACGATCTCGTGCATGCGCGCCTCGATGCGCTCCAGGTCCTCCGGATGGAACGGCTCGCTGCGCGCGAAGTCGTAGAAGAAGCCGGTCTCCGTCGCCGGTCCGAAGGTCACCTGGGTGCCCGGATAGAGCTCCTGCACGGCCTCCGCCAGCACGTGGGCGCAGTCGTGGCGCAGCAGCTCGAGCGCGTCCCCGTGGCCGCGGGTGACGATCTCCACCGCGGCGTCGTGCGCGATCGTCGCGGCGAGGTCCCTGACCACGCCGTCGACCTTGACGGCAAGCGCGTCCTTGGCAAGCCGTGGGCCGATGTCGGCGGCGATTTCGGCGCCCGTCACCGGCCCTTCGAAGCTGCGCACGCTTCCGTCGGGTAGCGTGATGGCGACCATCTTGTCGATTACTGGAATTCAGCGACCCTCAACGGAGGCGGCAAGATATAAGGTATTGGCCTCAAGTCAAGAATCCCCGACGCGGCGAAGGCGCGCTAGCGGGCAAGCGCGGCATCTCTCTGCAGACCCGACTTCTTGAAGATCTCGGGGCTCTGCGGCGGCACGTCCTTCATCGGGGCCGGCGGCTGGGGCGCGGCGTAGAACTTGCGCTCCCGCTTGTCCCACGACTTCTCGAAGGGCTGGTTCATCCGCACGGCGGAGCCTTCCGCCTCGGCGCGGCGCTGGGCGTCGTGCAGCTGGCGGGCCATCTCCTGGTCCCAGGGCATCACATAGGCGCGCGGTTCCTGCACCCCGTCGATCGCCAGCCAGAGATAGATCGCCTCGTCCTCCTCCAGGCGCGCCGAGAGCACGTCGGCCTTGGAGACCGTGGCCTCGCTCCATTCGAAATGAATCGGCTTCGGCCGGCTCAAGAGGTCGGCGAGGCTGACGTAGCTGGCCGGCAGGAAGAGCGCGGTCGCGGTCAGGGCGGAGAGCTTGATCCAGAGCTGGCGCGGCGCCCAGAGCGCGATCGAGGCGAGCAGCCCGGCGAGCGCGGCAGCGGCGGCGAAGTAGATGACCAGGTTTTCCATTACGACTTCTTCCCCGAGCGCAGGGGCCGCGGCAGGTCGTGGACGCTGCCCTTGACGAGGCGCCCCTCTTCGTCGAGCGAGAAGCGGAAGGCCGTCACCTCCTCGCCCTCGGTCACCAGCTTCATCTGGGTGGCGAGCACCTGCTTGGCCGCCTTGCCCGGCGCCTTCTTGACGCTGACCACGATGGTGACCGGCACCGGCAGGCGGCCGGAGAGATCCCGGTAGAGGTGCAGGTTGACCGTATAGTCGCCCGGCGGGATGCCGCGGCTGTAGGAGACCTCGTAGTTCAGCCCGGAGTAGTCCGCGTGCAGGCCGAGGTCGTCGCGCAGCAGATTGAACACCAGGCCGCCCTTGTTGGAGTAGCCGACCGGCACGTCGCCCGGCGCCTCGACCCAGAGGTCGACGTCGGTGTTGAAGTCGTCGGGCCAGCGAATCTCGACGATGACGTTGCCCGGACTGGGCGATTCCTCCTCAGCCTTGGCCGGCGGGTTGAGATGGGGCAGGAGCAGGATGACGATCGCGATGAAGCCGGCCAGAGCCAGGAAGATGACGTCGCGAAAGACCGTATCGCTGTCGTCCTCTTCCAGGAAATCAAGCTCTTGCATTGTCTTCTCCGAAGTCGATCAGCGCGGTGATCAGCTTCACCGTGCCGCCGGCGAGCAGGCGGTAGTTGATCATCAGCCAGACATTGAGCACCGAACCGATCAGCGTCGTGTAGAGCGCCGTGGACAGGCCCTCAATCAGGCTGGAGACCATGGGCGCGATCGACTGGACGTCGGACGCGCTCTCGGGGTCGACGCCGGAGAGCGCGATGATGAATCCGATCACGGTCCCGATCAGGCCGAGCAGGACGAGGCTTCCGGCGATGTGGCGAACCAGCGAGATGCGCTGTGACAGCTTCATGCGCAGCGACGCCGAGAGCATCGAGCGGCTCTCGCCGCCGCGGCCGCGCAGCTTGGCGATGTAGTCGCCCACGGCCGATTGAACCAAAGGGTCGAAAGACTTGATGTGGTTGAGCTCGCTGCTGGTCTGGAAAACGCGCAGCGCGCAGTATCCGAGGCCGACGACGAAGACCAGCGCGATCACGATGGAGAGGCGGGAAGCGTCGGCCTGTACGACCATCTCGACCCAACCCTGCGCGTGGGCCGCCCCGAGCAGGCCGAGCCCGAGCAGGTTGATCAGCACGAAGCGCAGCAGCAGCAGATAGTGGTAGGGCCTTTCCTGCGCCCCCCGGGCGCGCGCCAGGAGCCAGTTCACTTGCTCCTGTCCGGAGTCGGCCGAAGCTTGGGCGCCGCTCGCCAGGTTGGAAGTTGGTGCGGAGGGTGAGGAAATGGCCATTGCCGGCTCCCGATCTTTTTGCTGAGCGTCACGCCCGGCACGGGATCGACCCGTGCACGGCACGGCGCGCTTCCGGACAAACCAGTTACCCCTGGTCGCTCAAGAAACTGTCCGGACAGCTCAAGAGTGCGGCAGCCATGGTTAATTTCCCCTTAACCGGGACCGCGGCTTTGCACCTTCCGCTATAGTAAGTCGCTTGATTACATATGTTTAATTGAGGTGCCGCGATGGCTGACTACTGCGCCGCCCCGAAATCGCGGTCGTGGCCCGCGCCGAAGCCGGCGCGGCCGGACTCCTCGAGCAGCTCGCGGTAGAGGTCCAGGACCAATTCGCCCACCCGGTCCTTGGCGAAGCGGCTGCGGGCGTGGGTCTCGGCCTGGCGGCCGATGTGCCGCCGATGCTCGGCGCTCAGGCCGATGGTTCGGCGCAAGGCCGTCGCCAAGGCCTGGACGTCGCCCGGCGGGTAGAGGAAACCGGTCTCGTCGGCCAGCACCTGCTCGCGGACGCCGCCGTGGTCGCTCGCCACGACCGGGCGCCCCATGGCCTGGGCCTCGCCGATGGTGCGGCCGAAGGCCTCGGGGCGCGGCCCCGGGCAGACCACGGTGTCGGCCAACATGTAGGCGGCCGCCATGTCGTTGCAGTGATCGAGCACGAAGACCCGGTCTTCCAGACCGCGGCGCCTGACCATCTGCTCCAGCTCGTCGCGGTTCGAAGTCCGGCCGCGCTCGGTGGCGATCACGACGCAGGCGAACTCCATCTCCTTGAGCGCGGCGAGCGCGTCGAAGAAGAAGGCCTGGCCCTTCCAGGCCGTGAAGCGCGGCGGCATCATGATCAGCGGCATGCCGTCGCGCAGACGCCATTCCGTGGCGAGGCGAATGACCCGCTGCGGCGACACCTGGTCCGGGCAGAAGACGTCGAGGTCGACGCCGCGCGGCACGACGCGGATGCGCGCCGGATCGACATTGAAGGTGGTGATCAGGTGCCGGGCGAGAAACTCGGAGACGACGGAGACCCGGTCGCCGGTGGTAAGGATCCGGCTGCGCGCACGTTGCAGCAGGTTGCCTGCCATACTGGCCGCGCCGAAGTCGGTTACCAGGCGACAGCCGGTGCGCCGCGCCGCGGCCTGGGCGATCTTGGCCGGCCCCCGGCTGCGCAGGTGGAGGATATCGACGCCGTTGCTCCGGATGATGTGGGACAGGTGGTCGATGTTGCCCCGGACCCGCGCCGGATTTCGCGTGGCCAGCGGCATGGCGATGTGGCGCGCCCCGGCGCGCTGCAGGTGGCGCTCCATCTGGCCGCCCTCGGAGACCACGAAGGCCCGGCCGCGCGACTCCGTCACGGTCGCGGCGAAATCGACGGCGCTGCGCTCGACGCCGCCCGCTTCCATGGCGGGCAGAACCTGCAGCACGGCCGGTCCCTCTTCTTCCGCCGCGCGCGCGGTGCTAGCCTTGCCAATCTTTGCGAAAATACCGCGTCCAGCCATGCCTTCGACGGACCTCGATTCAGACAGCCATCCGGAAACCCTGCGGTGCCCCGATGGGCGAATCATCGCCTACCACAAGACCGCGGGGTCTGCACCAGGTATCGTCTTCCTCGGCGGCTTCATGTCCGACATGACAGGAACGAAGGCGCTCGCCTTCGAGGCCTGGGCGCGCGAGCGTAAGCGATCATTCCTACGATTCGACTACCAGGGCCACGGCGCTTCCTCCGGCCGTTTCGACGAGGGCACGATCGGTGTCTGGGCCGACGACGCGGTGCAGGCGCTCGACGCCTTGACCGAGGGACCGCAGATCCTGGTCGGCTCCTCGATGGGCGGCTGGATCATGCTGCTGGCCGCGCTGGCGCGACCCGAACGGGTCTGCGGCCTCATGGGGATCGCCGCGGCGCCGGATTTCACCGAGGACCTGATGTGGGCGCGCTACCCCGAGTCGGTGCGCGAGACGCTGACGCGGGACGGCGTCTACCGCGAACCCTCGGACTACGGCGACGAACCCTACACGATCACCATGAAGCTGATCGAGGAGGGCCGCCGCAACCTGCTGCTGCGCGACAGCGTCGCGATCCGCTGCCCGGTGCGCCTGGTCCACGGGCTGGCTGACCCCGACGTGCCGTGGCAGGTCTCGATGACCCTGGCCGAACGGCTGCAGGCGACCGACGTCGAGGTCACCCTGATCAAGGGCGGCGGCCACCGCCTTTCCGAGCCGGGGGAACTGGCGCGCCTGGGCGCGGTACTGGACGAGCTGGCGGCCGCCGCCGGTCACGCGCTAGAACGCAAGAGCGCATCCAAGCCCGCGCGATAATCGGGATAGCGCAAGGCGACCCCGAGCTCTTCCTTGATCCGCCGGTTCGAGACCCGCTTGCTGTCCTGATAGAAGGAACGGCCCATGGGCGAGAGCTCGGCCTCGGCGAAGGGCACCAGCGGCGGCGGCGTCACCTCGAGCAGCGCGCAGGCGTGGGCGATCACCTCCGCCGGGGGACAGGGGTCATCGTCGCAGACGTTGTAGATGCGGCCCGGATTGGGCCGGGCCATCGAGGCCTCGAGCACCGTGGCGATATCCTCGACGTGAATCCGGCTGAACACCTGGCCCGGCTTGTCGATCCGCTTGGCTCTGCCCGCCCGGACCGACTCGAGGGCGTTGCGTCCGGCGCCGTAGATGCCGGCGAGGCGGAAAATGTGGACCGGGAGGCCGTCGCGGCGGCCCAGCTCCAGCCAGGCATGCTCGGCCGCAACGCGCAGGCGGCCGCGCCTTCCCGTGGGCCGTAGCGCCGACTCCTCGTCGACCCAGCCGCCGTCGCGATCGCCGTAGACGCCGGTGGTCGAGAGGTAGCCGGCCCAGGCGAGTCCGGGTATCGCGGCGATGTCCGCCCCGTGGCGCCCAACCACGGGATCGCCCTCTTCGTCCGGCGGCACGCTCGACAGGAGATGGGTCGTGCCGGCCAGGGCGCCGGCCGGGTCTTCCAGGGAACCGCCCGGCGGCAGGAGGTGGACTTCGAAGCCCTGGGATTCAAGCGTCCTTCTGCTCTCCTCCGAGCGGGTGGTGCCGGCGATCCGCCAGGACCGGGCAGCCAGACGGCCCGCCAGGACCTGCGCGGAGTATCCGAGGCCGAAGCAGAACAGGCGTGGGGTGGCGGTTTCTCGGGACATGGCTCGGTGGACGTCTTTTAAGGGTGGTGCGCGCTCTGTTCTCGTGCCCGATCGGGGCGGCGGAGTCGAGAGGCAAGCGGAGCACGCGCGCGCCCACGTCGCGGTGGCAGTGGTGGGGCGCTTGATTCGGCCCGGCGATCAGGCTTTCTTCCCGGGGACCGCGGGCCTCGAGAAGGCAGGCCCGGACAGCGGAAAAGAAAGGCTCGCGCGTGTCTTCTTACAGGTCGTGCCGCATCCTGGCCGTGGCGTCCGCGGCCCTGGCCGTGGCGGCCGCCGGCCCGGCGCCGGAGCCGCCGCCGGAGCAGGTCTACGCGGACTGCCTCTTCCGGGCCGCCGAGGATCCCGAGGGCGCCTACGAGGACGCCCAGAACTGGCAGCGGAACGGCGGCGGCACCCAGGCCCGGCACTGCGCCGCCGTGGCCCTGCTCGTGCTGGGCTATTTTGCCGAGGCCGCGATGCGCCTGGAGACGCTGGCCGAAGAGCTCAATCAGACCGACAAAGCGCTGACCGTCGAGGCGCTCCACCAGGCCGGCCAGGCCTGGCTGCAGGCCGGCGAGATCAGGCGGACCCTGGCGGTGCAGACCGCGGCCTTGGACCTCGCGCCCGACCACGTAGAGCTGCTGATCGACCGCGCGATCGCCTGGGCCTATGCCGGCGACTACCAGGAAGCCATCGCCGACCTGAGCCGCGCCCGGGAGATCGCGCCCGAGCGCGCCGAGATCCGTATCCTGAGGGCGGACGCCAACCGCAAGGCTGGCAACACGGCGGAAGCCTGGGCCGATATCGAGAACGCGCTCGCGTCCGAGCCGGACAACCCCGAAGGCCTTCTCGTGCGCGGCCTGCTGCGCCGCGAGGAGGGCGACGCGGACGGCGCCCGCTCCGACTGGCTGGACGTCCTGCTGCACGCACCCGAGGGCCCGTCGGGCGACGCGGCGCGGCGCTACCTGGAAGCGCTCGACGTCAAGGTCGAGTAGAGCAAATTCGGGTTCGGGGTATTCACGACGGACAGGGCCTCAAACCATCACTCTCTCGTCGTGGTGCTACCAAAGGTGCCCAGCCGGCACCATCACCCTCCGACAAGCTCAGGGTGAGGGTGTGATGTTTCAAACAAGCACCCTCATCCGCGCGAAGCGCCGGGCTGCGCCCCCTGTCGAAGGATGAGGGTGATCAAGAGCTCAAGATTTTCGGCAGCCCGCTAGAAATCCGGGTCCGCGTAGTGCGGGACGGGCGGAATGCCCGCGATCGCATCGCTCAGCAGCGGGCGCAGGCTCGGCCGCGACTTCATCCTGGCGTACCAGTCCTTGGCCGCGGGGCGGTCGCTCCAGGGCACATCGCCCAGGTAGTCGACGGTCGAGAGCTCGGCGGCCGCCGTGATGTCGGCCAGGGTGAGCGTCTCGCCGGCCAGCCAGTGGCGCTGCTCGGTCAGCCACGCGATGTAGTCCAGGTGATAGCGGATGTTTGCGTGGCCGGCGCGGATCGCCGCCGTGTCCGGCTGGCCGAGACGCAGATAGCGCTTCATCAGCTTCTCCTCGACCAGGTTCCGGGTCACCTCCTGGTGGAACCGGCCGCCGAACCAGATCACCAGCCGCCGGGTCTCGGCGCGGTCGATCGGGTCGGCGCCCAGCAGATTCGGGGTCGGATAGGCGTCTTCCAGATACTCCCCCGCCACGGCGGCGCCGGCGATCTTGGTGCCGTCGGCCTCGATCAGCACCGGCAGCTCGCTTCCCGGATCCAGGTCGAGGAAGCGCTCGCGCCGCTCCCAGGCCTTATCCACCTTGAGCGCGGCCTCGAGGGACTTCTCGGCCAGCTGGATCCGCAGCTTGCGGCTGCCCGCATCGAGCGGGAAGTGGTAGAGGGTTCGCATGGCGCGGCAAAATAGCGGCCCGAGGGGCCGAGCGCGAGCGCTATCGGCCCGGCGTCAGAGCCGCCGATACTCCGATTCCAGCAGCGAGAACAGGATCAGTGTGGCGAAGCCGTCGGGGCGCAGCACCGATTCGCGCGTGCGGCCTTCCTCGACGAAGCCGAGCGCGCGGTAGGCGGCTTCCGCCCGTTTGTTGTCGTCGAACACGTCGAGCCACAGGCGGTGGGCGGCCCGCTCTTCGAAGGCCCAGGCCATGATCTCACGGATGAAGCGCCGGCCGAGGCCCTGGCCCGGCGCGGCCACCACGACCCGCCACAGACCGATCGAGCGGTGCGGCGAGGCGAGGCCGGCGAGGATGGCGTAGCCGAGCCGCTCTCCGCCGTCCTCGCCGATCAGGTAAGCCTTGTCGGGATCCACCATCTCCGCCTCGTGGCGCGCCCGCGGCCAGGGGCAGATGAAGCGGTCGTAGCCCGGCAGCGCCTCCTGGGCGAGGATGAAGTCGAGGTCATGCTCCGTGGCCGGCCGCAGCTCCATGCCTCGCGCCCCTCTCTGACGCACCCCTGTCCGGAACGGGGGCGCCGCTCAGGCGCGCTGCTCGGCCGCGGCCCGGGTGACCGGATGCTCGAGGCGGTCGAGCATCTCCTTGGGAACGATCTGCCACAGCTTGGCGCGCTCCTTGGACCAGTCGATCAGCAGGCGCTCGGCGAAGCGCGACTGGGTCTCCTGCTGATGCTGCCGGACCAGGTCTCGCACCAGGGCCTCCCAGTGGTCGGTCTCGATCCGCTGGTAGATCACCGAGTCTTCGTTGATCCGCTCGTGCAGCAGGTCGTCCGGGTCGTAGACGAAGGCCATCCCGCCGGTCATGCCCGCCGCAAAGTTGTTGCCGACCGCGCCGAGCAGCACGGCGACGCCGCCGGTCATGTATTCGCAGCCGTTGGAGCCGCAGCCCTCGACCACCGCGGTGGCCCCGGAGTTGCGTACGCAGAAGCGCTCGCCGGCCTGGCCGGCCGCGAACAGCCGGCCCGCCGTGGCGCCGTAGAGCACGGTGTTGCCGATGATCGTGTTGCGGTTGCTCTCCAGCGCGCTCGCGGTCATGGGGCGGACCACGATGGTGCCGCCGGAGAGGCCCTTGCCGACGTAGTCGTTGGCGTCGCCGAACAGCTCCAGCTTCAGGCCCTGGACCGCAAAGGCGCCCAGCGACTGCCCGGCCGAGCCGCGCAGGCGCACGGTGATGTGGCCGGGCTTCAGGCCGGTCATGCCGAAGCGGCGGGTGATCATCGACGAGAGGCGGGTGCCGATCGCCCGGTGGGTGTTCCGGATCGTGTACTGCAGCTGCATCTTCTCGCCGACCTCGAAGAGCGCCCCGGAGTCGGCCAGGATCTGCGCGTCCAGCGTGTCGGGCACCGGATTGCGCTCGGTCATGGTGCAGTAGACCGGGTTGTCGCCGGGATCGGCCATGGCCAGGATCGGGTTGAGGTCGAGGTCGTCGAGGTGTGACGCGCCGCGGCTGACCTGGGCCAACAGGTCGGTGCGGCCGACGACCTCGTTGAGGCTCCGGGCGCCCAGCGAGGCCAGGATCTCGCGCACCTCCTCGGCCATGAAGCTGAACAGGTTGACCACCTTCTCCGGCGTCCCGGTGAACTTGGCGCGGAGCGCCGGATCCTGGGTGCAGACGCCGACCGGACAGGTGTTGGAGTGGCACTGGCGCACCATGATGCAGCCCATGGCGACCAGCGAGGCGGTGCCGACGCCGAACTCCTCGGCGCCCAGCATCGCTGCGATCACCACGTCGCGCCCGGTCTTGATGCCGCCGTCGGTGCGCAGGCGCACCATGTGACGCAGGCGGTTGAGGGTCAGCACCTGGTGAGTCTCGGACAGGCCCATCTCCCAGGGCACGCCGGCATACTTGATCGAGGTCTGCGGCGAGGCGCCAGTGCCCCCCGAGTGCCCGGAGATCAGGATCACGTCGGCCTTGGCCTTGGCCACGCCGGCGGCGATCGTGCCGATGCCCGAGCGGGCCACCAGCTTGACGCAGACCCGGGCGTCGGGGTTGATCTGCTTCAGGTCGTAGATCAGCTGGGCCAGGTCCTCGATCGAGTAGATGTCGTGGTGCGGCGGCGGCGAGATCAGCATCACGCCGGGCGTCGAGTGGCGGAGCTTGGCAATCACCTCGCTGACCTTGAAGCCGGGCAGCTGGCCGCCCTCGCCCGGCTTGGCGCCTTGGGCGACCTTGATCTCGATCTCGCGGCACATGTTGAGGTACTCGGCGGTGACGCCGAAGCGGCCCGAGGCGATCTGCTTGATCGCCGAGTTCTCGTTGTCGCCGTTCGGCCGCGGCACGTAGCGCCGCGGGTCCTCGCCGCCCTCGCCGGAGTCCGACTTGGCGCCCATGCGGTTCATCGCGATGTTGAGCGTGCCGTGGGCTTCCTGGCTGAGCGCGCCGAGCGACATGCCCGGGGTGACGAAGCGCTTGCGAATCGAGGTGATCGACTCGACCTCCTCGAGCGGCACCGGGGTCATGCCCTCGGCCTTGAAGTCCAGCAGGTCGCGCAGGGACGAAGGCGCGAGCGCGCGCAGTCCCTCGCTGAACTTCTTGTAGGTCGAGTAGGAATCGGTAGCGACCGCGGCCTGCAGCGTGTGGATCAGCTTGGCTTCCCAGGCGTGCTGCTCGCCGCCGCGCCGGTAGCGGTAGAAGCCGCCCACGGGCAGCGCCAGGACGTCGTCGTTCCAGGCCTTCTCGTGGCGCTCCAGCACGTTGCGCTGGATGCCGGTCAGGCCGATGCCCGACAGGCGGCTCGGCATGGAGGGGAAGAACTCGTCGACCAGGGTGCGCGACAGGCCGACCGCCTCGAAGTTGCAGCCGCCGCGATAGGACGAGAGGACCGAGATGCCCATCTTGGACATGACCTTGAGCAGGCCGTCGTCGACCGCGCTCTGGTAGCGCCGCACGCAGTCTTCCAGGCTGAGCGTGCCGAACAGGCCCCGCCGGTGGCGGTCGGCGATGCACTCCTGGGCCAGGTAGGCGTTGACCGTGGTCGCGCCGACGCCGATCAGCACGGCGAAGTAGTGCACGTCCACGCATTCGCCGCTGCGCAGATTGATCGAGGCGAAGGTGCGCAGGTTCTGGCGCATCAGGTGGGTGTGGACCGCGCCGGTCGCGAGGATCATGGGGATCGGCGCCCGCTCCGCGCCGAGCGCCTCGTCGCTCAGGACCAGGTGCTCGCAGCCGCCGCGCACGGCGTCCTCGGCCTCCCGGCTGATGCGGCGCAGCGCCGCGCCCAGGTCCTCGCCGTCGGCCGCGTCGAAGGTGCAGTCGATGTCGAGCGCGGACCCGCCGAGATAGCGGCGCATGGCATCGAACTCGGCGTTGGAAAGCACCGGCGAGTCGAGCTGCAGCACGCGCATCTGGCTCTCGTCCTCGTCGAGCACGTTGCCCAGGTTGCCGAGCCGCGTCTTCAGGGTCATGACCCGGCGTTCGCGCAGGGAGTCGATCGGCGGATTGGTCACCTGGCTGAAGTTCTGCCGGAAGAAGTGGTGCAGGCTGCGGGCCTGGTCCGAGAGCACGGCGAGCGGCGCGTCGTCGCCCATGGAGCCGACCGCTTCCTTGGCGTCCGCGACCATAGGATGGAGGATCAGTTCCAGATCCTCCATGGTCATGCCGAAGGCGAGCTGGTGCCGCCGCAGGGCGTCGCGGTCCAGCTCGGAAGGCTCGCCGTGGTCGGGCTTGATCAGGTCGTCGATCACGGTGATCTGCTCGACCCACTTGCCGAAGGGCCGTTGCGCCGCGAGATGCTCCTTGATCTCGTCGTCGTGGTAGAGCCGGCCGTCGAAGAGATCGACCGCGATCATCTCGCCCGGGCCGATCCGGCCCTTCTCCAGGATCGAATCCTCCGGCAGGCGCACCATGCCGGTCTCCGAGCCGGCGAACAGCAGGCCCTTGTCGGTGATGGTGTAGCGCAGCGGCCGGAGCCCGTTGCGATCCAGGCCCGCGACCGCCCAGCGGCCGCCGTAGGCGCAGATCGCCGCCGGCCCGTCCCACGGCTCCATCACCGCGTTGCAGTAGGCGTAGAGATCCTTCTGGGCCTGCGGCATGGAGCGGTTCTGGCTCCAGGCCTCGGGAATCATCATGGTCTTGGCCATGGGCAGGTCGCGGCCGGCGCGCACCATGAGCTCGAAGACCGCATCGAGCGCCGCCGAGTCCGAGCTGCCCGACTGGATGATCGGCTTGAGGTCCTCGATCGACTCGCCCAGGTCCTCGCTCGCCAGGCGGCACTCGTGGGCCTTCATCCAGTTGGTGTTGCCCTTGATCGTGTTGATCTCGCCGTTGTGGGCCAGCACCCGGAAGGGCTGGGCCAGCCACCAGTTGGGGAAGGTATTGGTCGAGTAGCGCTGGTGGAAGATGGCGAAGTTGGAGACGAAGCCCTCGTCGAGCAGGTCGGGATAGAAGGCGGTCAGCTGCTCGGCCAGGAACATGCCCTTGTAGATGATCGACCGGCAGGACAGCGAGCAGATGTAGAAGTCCTTGATCGACTCGAGCTCCGCGGCGCGCTCGATGCGGCGGCGGACGACGTAGAGCGCGGTCTCGAAGCTGCGCGCGTCGACGTCTTGGCTGTTGGCGATCATCAGCTGCTCGATCTCGGGCCGCGCGGCGTTGGCCTTCTCGCCGATCACCTCGGTGTTCACCGGCACCTGGCGCCAGCCGTAGATCGTGAGGCCGGCCTTGAGGATCTCGCGCTCGACGATCACCCGGCAACGCTCCTGGGCGCCCAGGTCGGTGCGCGGCAGGAAGATCATGCCGACGCCGATCATGCCGTCCCGGGGCTCGTGGCCGGTCAACGCGATGTGCTTCCGGAAAAACGCCTGGGGGATCTGCACGTGGATGCCGGCGCCGTCGCCGGTCTTGCCGTCGGCGTCGACCGCGCCGCGGTGCCAGACCGCCTTGAGCGCCTCGATGCCGGCAACCACCACCTCGCGCCGCGGCCGCCCGTCGATCGAGGCGACCAGTCCGACGCCGCAGGCGTCGTGCTCCTCCGCCGGGTCGTAGAGGCCCACGCGGGCGAGGCGCTCGGCTTCGTCTCGCCACTGACCATTTAAGCCGTGATCCGGGCAACTCTTCGCCTGGTTGGACATTCCGTCTCTCGCCTTCTATTCCGCCGCCACCGGCACGGCATCGGCCGGCATCTTGTTCCTCAGGTAGCCGTCGATCTCGCGCGCGGCGTCGCGGCCGTCGCGCACCGCCCAGACCACGAGGGAGGCGCCGCGCACGATGTCGCCGGCGGCGAAGACCCCGTCGAGGTTGCTCATCATCGAGCGGAAGTCGACCATGATGGTGCCCCAGCCGCTGACCTGCAGCTCGGGCTCGCCGAACAGCTGGGGGATCGGCTCGGGATCGAAGCCGAGCGCCTTGATCACCATGTCGGCCTCGAGCGTGAAGGACGAGTCCGGGATCACCTCCGGCGCCTGGCGTCCCGAGGTGTCGGGCACGCCGAGGTGGACCTTCAGCGCCCGCACGGCCTCGACCTTGCCGTCGCCCAGCACGGCCTCGGGCGCCGAGAGCCAGACGAACTCGACGCCCTCTTCCTCGGCGTGGCCGACCTCGCGCTGGGAGCCCGGCATGTTGGCCCGGTCGCGGCGGTAGAGGCACTTCACCGACTTGGCGCCCTGGCGCACCGCGGTGCGCACGCAGTCCATGGCGGTGTCGCCGCCGCCGACCACGACGACGTGCTTGCCATGCGCGTCGAGCCGGGTCGAGTCGCAGGCCGGGATCTCGTCGCCAAGGCCCTTGCGGTTCGAGGCGATCAGGAAGTCCAGGGCCGGGAAGACCTCGGGCAGGCCGACCCCCGGCACTTTGACGTCGCGCGCCTTGTAGACGCCGGTGGCGATCAGGACGGCGTCGTGGCGCTGGCGCAGCTCCGCCAGGCTGGCGTCGCGGCCGACCTCGAAGTTGAGCTTGAAGGTGACGCCGCCGTCGGCGATCAGCTCGGCCCGGCGGTTCACCACCTCCTTCTCGAGCTTGAAGTTGGGAATTCCGTAGATCAGCAGGCCGCCGACCCGGTCATAGCGGTCGTAGATCGTGACCTGGTAGCCCTTGCGCCGCAGCTCCTCGCCGGCCGCCAGCCCGGCCGGCCCGGCACCGATGATGCCGACCGAGGCCGCGAGCTCGCGGCGCGGACTGACCGGGCGGACCCAGCCCTGCTGCCAGGCGGTCTCGGTGATGTACTTCTCGACCGAGCCGATCGTCACCGTGCCGTGGCCCGCCTGCTCGATCACGCAGTTGCCTTCGCACAGCCGGTCCTGGGGACAGATGCGCCCGCAGATCTCGGGGAAGTTGTTGGTCGACTGGGCCAGCTCGTAGGCCTCCTCGAGCCGGCCCTCGGCGGTCAGCATGAGCCAGTCGGGGATGTTGTTGTGCAGCGGGCAGTGGACCTGGCAGAAGGGCACGCCGCACTGGGAACAGCGGCTCGCCTGATCCGCCGCCGCCGCGGGGTCGAACTCCCGGTAGATCTCGGCGAAGTCCTCGCGCCGCTCGCCGGCTTCGCGCTTGTCCGGCATCCGCTGGCCGATATCGACAAATTTCAGCATGCTGCCTGCCATAAGGCGGCCTCCCTCTCGCTCCGGCCTTCTCTGGGACTCCAAGGGGCGTCGAAAGGCCGCCGTCGCTCGGCGCCGTCGCTCCCGGTTCACGTCGTTATACGACGAAGAACCTTGGTTGGCCAGCCTTTTCGCGAAACTAAGTCAGTAAAACTGACATTCTCTCTCGCTGCGGCCGCGGTGCCGCGAAAGTTCGGCTGGTCGGCCGCTAGGGACGGCAAGAATTGATCCCGTTTCGAGACTATATCTCTTCTGGGCGCGGGTTTCGAGGCTTGTTATAAGCCCTACGGCTCGACACTCCGAGGAAAGAGATTTTGCCGTTTCTGCACCTCGCGATCCTCGCCCTTATTCAGGGCATCACCGAGTTTCTCCCCATCTCATCCTCCGGCCACCTCGTTCTGACTTGGCACGTCTTCGATGCCGTCGGAATGGACCAGGTCGAGCAGAGCGAGCGCCAGAGACTGGTCCTGGACGTGGCCGTGCACCTCGGCACGCTGCTCGCCGTCCTGCTCTATTTTCGCCGCGATATCATCGAGATGGCGGCCGGCCTGCTCAAGCTGCTGGTCGGCAAGCCGGACCGGGGCACGCGCCTCGCCCTCTACGTGGTGCTCGGCAGCATCCCCCTGGTCATCGTCGGACTGCTGGCGAAGGACCTGGTAATCGAGAGCCTGCGCAACCCGACGGTGGTGGCCAGCGCCACGCTCGGCTTCGGGCTGCTCCTGTTCATCGGCGACCAGATGGGGCTGACCATCCGCCGGGTGGAGCACCTCAACCTGGGCATGGTCGCCTTCATCGGCTGCGCCCAGGTGCTGGCACTCATTCCCGGCACCAGCCGCGCCGGCATCACGATGACGGCGGCCCGCTTCTGCGGCTTCGAACGCGGCGAGGCGGCCCGCTTCTCGCTCCTGCTGGCGGTGCCGGCAATCCTCGGGGCGTCGACCCTGGCCGGGCGCGACCTCTATCAGTCGGGCAGCCTGGAACTGGGGCTCAACGCCGCCGTGGCGGCCGGACTCGCGTTCCTCTCCGCCCTGCTGGCGATCGCCGCCATGATGAAATGGCTGCGCCGCGCCAGCTTCACGCCCTTCGTGGTCTACCGGGTCGCCCTGGCGGCGGTGCTGTTCTACCTGATCTACGAGGCGCCCTTGCGCGCCTAGAGCGGATTCACGCGGCAAATGGATCGCCTCAGGCGATTCATTTGACCGCGATCTGCTCTAGGTGTGGAGCCTCAACAGGTTGTCCTCGTCTGGGCCGAGTTTGCTGATTGGTGTTTTTGCTTTGAGGCTAGCATGAGGTCTGTGCCAGTTGTAGCGGTGGGTCCAGGCTGGCAGGTCTTTTGCGCGCTGATCTGAGTTTTCGTAGGCGCGGGCGTAGGCCCATTCCCGTAGCGCGGTCTGGATGAAGCGCTCGGCCTTTCCGTTGGTCTTCGGCGTGTAGGGTCTGGTTCTGATGTGCTTGACCTTGAGCTGCTTGCAGGCTTTGGCGAAGTCCTTGGAAAGGTAGCAGGAGCCGTTATCGGTCATGACGCGCTGGACCGTGACGCCGAGGCTTGTGTAGTAGGCGACGGCGGCCTTGAGGAAGGCGATGGCGCTGAGTTTTCTCTCGTCTGGCAGGATCTGGGTGAAGGCGACACGCGAGGCGTCGTCGACGCAGACATGGACGTACTCCCAGCCGACGCCGCGGGTGTTGCTCTGGCCTGTGCGGTCGCCGGTGATGCGGTGACCGGTTCGGCTGAAGCGGCCGAGCTTCTTGATGTCGATGTGGAGGATCTCGCCAGGCGTGTCGCGCTGGTAGCGGCGGACCGGCTCGGCCGGCTCGAGGTGTTTGAGCCGGTTGAGGCCGAGCCGCCGCAGGACGCGGCTGACGGTGGCCGTTGAGACCCCGACCTCGGCGGCGATCTGCTGTCCGGTCCGGCGCTCGCGGCGCAAGGTTTCGATCCGCTCGATGATCGGCGCCGAGGTCGGCCGGCGCAGCTTGTGCGGCCGGGAAGAGCGATCCCGCAAGCCCTGCGGTCCTTCCGCCTGGAAGCGGGCGACCCATTTGCCGACGGTCTTGGTACAGACCCCCAAGGCCCTAGCCACGGCCGTGGGCGCCTGTCCCTCATCGAGGATCCGTCGCACCAGCTCGGCTCGACTAAGCGGCGTCAGGCGTGCATTCTTGTGGATGTCCATTCGGCTCCTCCTTGGAAACGGATGTTTCAGCACCATCAGCTTCCTCGGTCAGGGCCGAGTGGACAACCTATTGCAAGCTCACATCTAGGGCGTGCCGAGGCGCCGGCCGAAGCGGCCGTGCCGGCGGTAGCGGTCGAGGTAGGTCGGCAGCACGACCCCGAGAGCGGTCGGCTGGATGCCGAGGTCGTCCAGCGTAAGGGCGCCGGCGCCGACAACGTTGTCGGACTTCAGCAGGCGGACCTGGTCCGGCGTCAGGAGGGGCGTCGGCGCGAGCTGGAGAACCGAAGCCTGGACCGTCGCGGCCCAGAACGGCAGCGGCAGCAGCAGGCGGCGCCGGCCGATCTCTCTCAGCATGATCTCGAGCAGCTCCTTGAAGCTGAAGATCTCGGGCCCGCCCAGTTCGTAGGTCTTGCCGGCGGTCGCCGGGTCGGTCGCGCAGAGCGCCACGGCGTCGGCCACGTCGCCGACGTAGACCGGCTGAAACCGGGTCTTGCCGCCGCCGACCAGCGGCAAGATTGGCGACAGGCGGGCGAGGCCGGCGAAAAGGTTGAAGAAGCCGTCCTCGGGGCCGAAGACGATGCTCGGCCGCACCACGGCCGCGCCGGGAAAGGCGGCGCGCACGGCCTCCTCCCCCGCCGCCTTGGTGCGGGCGTAGTCGGCCGGCGAGCGCGGGTCCGCGCCGATCGCGGACATCTGGACCATGCGCCTGGCGCCGGCCGCTGCCGCGGCTTCGGCGATCCGCCGCGCACCGTCCACGTGCACGGCCTCGAAAGTCTGACGGCCCTTCTCGAACAGCAGTCCGACCAGGTTGATGACAGCATCAGCCCCTTCGACGAGCGCGCGCACCGTGGCGTCGTCTTGCAGTGGGCTGCGCAGCGGCGTGATCTGGCCGACGTCGCCCAGAGGCTTGAGGAAGGCCGCTTCGGCCGGATTGCGCACACCGACGCGGACGGTCCAGCCCTGCCGGGCCAGTCGCTCCACGACGTAGCGTCCGATGAAACCGGAACCGCCGAAAATCGTGACGACGCTCTGCGCCATGACCGCTTCCCCGTCCAGTCCCCCGAATCCGCCGGGCGGCGAGCAAACCCGCCGTCGGCGGACTGCGCCACCTATATCCCGACACGCTTGACAAGCCAAGCGCCGAGGCGAGAATGCGCCAACTCCGGGCCGCGCGGAAGACGCCGAGCCCCCAGCCGGTGTTCCGAGCGTGGAAATCAAGCTCTATCAGAACGATCTGCCCGAGGGCCTGGACCTCGGCGACAGCCTCGCCGTCGATACCGAGACCCTCGGACTGAACCCGGCGCGCGATCCCTTGTGTCTGGTGCAACTTTCCGCCGGCGACGGGGTCTGCCACCTGGTGCAGTTCGCGGAGCGGGACTATCGCGCGCCGCGCCTGCGCGCCGTGCTCGGCGACCCCGGCGTTACCAAGCTGTTCCACTTCGCCCGCTTCGACCTTGCGGTGATCGAGCGTTACCTGGAGACGGTGGCCGCGCCGCTCTACTGCACCAAGATCGCCTCGAAGCTCGCCAGAACCTTTACCGACCGGCACGGCTTGAAGGACCTATGCCGGGATCTGCTCGGCGTGGAGATCTCCAAGCAGCAGCAGTCGTCGGACTGGGGGCTCGCAACCTTGAGCGAGGAGCAGCTGCGCTATGCGGCGACCGACGTGCTTTACCTTCACCGTCTGCGCGAGGCCCTGGACGAGATGCTTCGCCGCGAAGGGCGGGCCGATTTCGCGGCCGCCTGCTTCGAATACCTGCCGACTCGGGCCCGCCTCGATCTGGCCGGCTGGGGCGATATCGATCTTTTTGCCCATTGAGCCCGGCCCCGGGGCCGGGTATGAGACGTTGGGGCGCAGAAAAAAGGACTTTGCGGATATCTCTTAACGAGATCCGTATAATACCAACGATCAGGTGGCGAAGGGGCGGATTGAGAGAACCACGAGAGGGATCTGTTTGATGAGCTCCGTACCCCAATTGGCCGAAACCGAGAGCGCGGAAGACGCCGGCGACCTACAGGCCGCGCGGCGCGTCCTCGCGACCGAGGCCGAAGCCCTGGCGGCGCTGAGCCGCGCCCTCGACCGCTCGTTCATCGCCGCGGTCGACTGCCTGGCGGCCGTGACCGGCAGGGTGACGGTGACCGGCATGGGCAAGAGCGGCCACATCGCGCGCAAGATCGCGGCGACCCTGGCCTCGACCGGCTGCCCGGCGCAGTTCGTCCATCCGGGCGAGGCGAGCCACGGCGACCTGGGCATGATCATGCGGGACGACGCGCTGCTTGCCCTGTCGAACTCCGGAAAAACGGTCGAGCTGGCCGATCTGGTCGCCCATTGCCGGCGCTTCGGCATCCCGCTGATCGGCATGACCAGCCGGCCCGACTCCACCCTGGCGAACGAATCCAACATTGCGCTCATCCTGCCCAAGATGGAGGAGGCCTGCCCCATGGGTCTCGCACCAACCACGTCGACCACGGCGATGATGGCGCTGGGCGACGCCTTGGCGATCGCGCTGCTCGAACGCAAGGGTTTCACGGCCCAAGACTTCCACAGCCTGCATCCCGGCGGCTCGCTCGGCCAGATGCTGGTCCGGGTTAAGGACCTGATGCGCGGCGAGGAGGAACTCCCGCTCTGCGAGCCGGACACGGTGTTGTCGGAGGCGATCCTGACAATGACGAACCGCACCTTCGGGTGCCTCGGCGTGGTCGGTCCGGACCGCCGCCTGCTCGGCATCATCACCGACGGTGACCTTCGCCGCCACATGGCGCCCGACCTCCTGGAGCGCCGGGCCGAGGAAGTCATGACGCCGGCCCCGAAGACGACTGACGAGAACCTGCTCGCCGCAGAGGCCTTGGCGATCATGAACGAGTACAACATCACCAGCCTCTTTGTGGTCGAGAACGGCCGCCCGGTCGGGATCGTCCGGATGCACGACTGCCTGCGTGTCGGGGTCGCCTGAGAGGAAGCGAGACCAGCGTGTCGGAGGCGAACCAGACGCAGAGCGGCTCGAACCTGGACAGCCTGGCGCCGAGAGGCGCCGCGGGTGGCGCGGCGCTGCACGGGCGCCCCGGCTACTACGCCCTCGTGGGCGTCCTGAAAGTGGTGCTCCCCGTGGCGGCCGTGGCCATGTTCCTGCTCGTCGTGTTCTGGCCGCAGCTCCAGACCGAGATCGGCGGCGTCAAGGTCAAGGTTTCCGACGTCTCCCTGAGCCAGACCGGAACAATGACCCTGTTCGACCCCCACTTCGAGGGAGTCGACAGTAGCGGCCAGCCCTACAACCTGACCGCCGAGCAGGCCTCGCGGTCGTCCGGAAACAGCGACGTCGTCATCCTCGACCTGCCGAAGGGCGACATCACCCTGGACAGCGGCACCTGGCTAGCGCTCGACGCCCGCACCGGCCGCTACGATCAGCTTGCCCAGACCCTCGATCTCTACGGCGACGTGACGCTGTTCCATGACCGCGGTTTCGAGATCAAGACCGAGTCGGCGCGGATCGACCTGGCGGCGGGCACCGCCCGGGGCCGCGAGGCCGTGGCAGGACAGGGCCCGGAGGGCGAGCTGAAGGCCCAGGGCTTCCAGGTGCTCGACAAGGGCGAGAGGATCATCTTCACCGGGCGCAGCCGCGTGCTGATCTACCCCCAGGTCGACAGAGGGGGAACGTGATGGTCCCGGCGCTGTTGCGGCGCGCTCTCCTGCCCATCCTCGCACTGGCCGCGCTGGCCGGCCTGCCGGCCGGGGCGGCGGCCCAGAGCCTGGGTGCGGGGGGCGCCGGCAAAGCCATCGAGATCGATGCCGAAGAAGGCATCGAGTGGCACCGCAAGGACAAGCTCTACATCGCGCGCGGCGATGCCCGCGCCACCCGGGGCGAACTCACGGTGTACGCCGAGGTCCTGACCGCCCACTACCGGACGTCGGATCAGGGCGAAGCCGAGATTTTCCGCATCGAGGCGGACGGCGCGGTGAAGCTTACCTCGCCGAGCGAGACCGCCTATGGCGACAAGGGGGTCTACGACGTCGACAAGGGACTGCTTCTTCTGACCGGCGACAACCTGCGGCTGGTGACGGAGCAGGATGTCGTGCGCGCCCGGGACAGCCTGGAGTATTGGGAGGACCGGAAGATCGCTGTCGCCCGCGGCGAAGCCGTCGCCGAGCGCGACGACCAGGAGGTGCGCGCCGACGTGCTGACCGCCTACTTTCAGCCCAACAAGACGGGCGACCTGGAACTCACCACGATCCGCGCCGACGGGAACGTAGAGATCACCACGCCCGGCGAGTTTGCGAGCGGCGACGGAGGCGTGTATTACGTGAAGGATCAGATCGCCACGCTGTCCGGCGAGGTCAAGATTACCCGGGGCAACGATCAGGTGAACGGCGAGTACGCCGAGATGAACATGGCAACCGGCGTCAGCCGCCTTCTGGGGGCGCCCCCGGGGCAGTCGGGCGACGATCGGGTGCGCGGGCTCCTGGTGCCCGAAGACCAGGAAAACTAGAGTTGGCGGACGCCGGCTCCGAGAGGTCTCGATGAACGATGTCCCTCACAGCCACCAGCCGCTGGGCGCGCCGCGCCCGGAGGGCCCGACCCTGGTGGCGGATACCGAGGGCCTGGTGGCCTACAATCTCGGCAAGAGCTTCCGCAAGCGCCCGGTCCTGCGCGGTGTCAACATTTCCGTACACCGTGGCGAAGCGGTCGGCCTGCTCGGTCCCAACGGCGCCGGCAAGACCACCTGCTTCTACATCATCACCGGATTGTTGGCGCCGGATCACGGCCGGGTGACCCTCGACGGCCAGGAGATCACCGGCCAGCCCATGTACCGCCGCGCCCGCCTCGGCATCGGCTACCTGCCCCAGGAGGCCTCGATCTTTCGCGGCCTCTCGGTCGAGCAGAACATCATGAGCGTGCTCGAGGTGGTCGAGTCCGACCGACGCGTGCGCAAGGACTCGCTCAACGCGCTGCTCGAGGAATTCTCGATCGAGCATCTCCGGCACTCGCCGGCGATCGCACTGTCCGGCGGGGAGCGTCGGCGGGTCGAAATCGCCCGGGCGCTGGCCTCGCGGCCGAACTTCATTCTGCTCGACGAGCCCTTGGCCGGGATCGACCCGATCGCGATCAGCGACATCCGCAATCTGGTCTCCCACCTCAAGGACCGGGGCATCGGCGTCCTGATCACCGATCACAACGTGCGGGAGACGCTGGAAGTCATCGATCGGGCCTATATAATTCACGATGGCGTCGTCTTGATGCAGGGCAAGCCCTCCGAGATCGTGTCGCATGCGGACGTTCGCCGTGTTTACCTCGGGGAAACGTTTAGCCTCTAAGGGTCGCCACCATGGCCGTGACCCAGCGCCTAGAGCTTCGACAATCGCAAACTCTTGTAATGACGCCGCAATTGCAGCAGGCGATCAAGCTGCTGCAGTTGTCGAACATGGAGTTGCGCGACTACGTCGACCAGGAGCTGGAGTCGAATCCTCTGCTCGAGCGCGACGAGTCGGGCGAGGCCGGCACGCCGATCGAGGACGGCGGGCCGGGTGAGGGAGCCGCCGACGCGTCGGCCGAGCGAGAGCCCGAGCCAGGCGACGCCGGCCAGCCGGATACGCTGGACCTGGCCACGGCCGATACATTGCCGGGCGAAGCGGAGCCGCCGCTCGACACGTCTTTCGAGAACGAGGATACCTCCTGGTCCGACGGCGGGTGGCAGAGCCAGGAGACCGGCTACGCCAACGCACAGTCAGGCGGCGGCGGCACGGACGCCGGTCAGGCCGGCATCGAACAGCAGGCGAACGAGACTCCGAACCTCCGTCAGCACCTGCTCTACCAGATCCAGATCGAGCTGTCGGATCCGGTCGAGCAGGCGATCGGGATCCAGCTGATCGATCTGCTCGACGAGGCGGGCTATGTCATGGGCGATCTCGCCGAGGTGGCAGACACCCTGGGCTGCGACACCGCCCTGGTCGAGTCGACCCTGCGCCGCATGCAGCGCTTCGATCCGACGGGCATCTTCGCCCGATCCCTGCGCGAGTGCCTGGCGATACAGCTCGCCGAACGCAACCGCCTGGACCCGGCGATCGAGACCCTGCTCGACCACCTTCCCCTGGTGGCAGAGGGCGACGCAGCCCGGCTCCAGAAGCTCTGCGCTGTCGACGACGAGGACCTGGCCGACATGGTCGCCGAGATCAGGGCGCTGGATCCGAAACCCGCCGCCGCCTTCGAATCGGGCCCGATCCAGCCGGTCGTGCCCGACATCCTGATGCGGGCCAAGCCTGGCGGCGGCTGGCTGATCGAGCTCAACAGCGAGACCCTGCCCCGGGTCCTGGTCAACGGCAGCTACTATGCGCAGATATCGGATCGGGCGCGCAGCGCCTCGGAACGGGAGTTCATCACCCAGCGGTTCCAGTCCGCGAGCTGGCTGGTCAAGTCCCTGCACCAGAGGGCCACGACGATCCTGAAGGTCGCCTCGGAGATCGTGCGCCAGCAGGATGCCTTCTTCCACAAGGGGGTCACGCACCTGCGTCCCTTGACCCTGCGCGACGTCGCGGCCGAGATCGAGATGCACGAGTCGACGGTGAGCCGGGTCACCTCGAACAAGTTTATAGCGACGCCGCGCGGCACCTTCGAGCTCAAGTACTTCTTCAGCGCGTCGATCACCGCGACCGAGACCGGGGCGGCTCACGCCGCCGAATCTGTGCGGCACCGGATCAAGCAGCTGATCGAGGCGGAAGACCCCAAGAAGCCGATGTCCGACGAAGCCCTGGTCAGCCAGCTGCGCAAGGACGGCATCGAGATCGCGCGGAGAACCGTCGCGAAGTACCGAGAGGCCCTGCGGATCCCCTCGTCCTCCCAAAGGCGGCGCCTGAAATGCCGGCGCCTCTAGTCCCGGACAGAGGCGCCGACGAAGGCCTCAAGGCCCTTGCGCCGGCCTCGATGGAGCACCAGGATGGTCGGTCAGCTGGTGCTATTGACTTGCAGGGAGGGCGTGCCTATGGTCCGCCGCACCGCCGACCGGGAGCGCCTTCGGGCGCCAGGGAAACGGGGCGGCAACGGTCTCTTGGACGCCCGAAAACTGAATCGATGCAGCTCACCGTAAAAGGTAAACAGCTCGATGTCGGCCAGGTCCTACGCGACCACGTGGACGACAGCCTGAACCGTATGCTGGGCAAGTATTTCGGGGACGCCATCGAGGCACGGGTCACCTTCGCCCGCGAGGCGCACGGCTATCGCACGCAGATTTCGGCGCATGTCGGCCGCAACATCCTGCTCGAGGCGCACGGCGAGGCCGATGATCCCTACCCCGCTTTCGACGTGGCGGCCGACCGCCTCTCCAAGCGGCTGCGGCGCCACAAGCGGCGCCTGCGCGATCACCACAAGCCGCCGGCGCAGATCGACGATGAAACGCTGCCGGCGCAGCAGTACATTTTGGCCGACCTGGACGAGGAGTCGGACTCGCCGGAAAGCCAGGGCGAAACCCCGGACCAGCCCATGGTCATCGCCGAGATGACGACCGAGATCCCCAGCCTGACTGTCAGCGAGGCGGTGATGCGCATGGATCTGTCGGACCAGTCGGCCTTGATGTTCCGGAACCCGGCCCATGGCGGCCTCAACATGGTCTACCGGCGCCGCGATGGAAACATCGGCTGGCTCGACCCCCGCGGTAATCGCCGCTCGTAACCTTTCACAGGTCTAAGGGTGCGGAATGGAAATTCGCGATCTAATCGTCCCGCAAGGGGTCGTGGCCAAGCTGCACGTCACCAGCAAGAAGCAGGCGCTGCAGGAGCTGGCGAAGCGGGCGGCCGACCTGACGGGGCAGCCGGAGCGCTCGATTTTCGAGGTCCTGATCGAACGCGAGCGCCTGGGCACCACCGGCGTCGGTAACGGCATCGCCATTCCTCACGGCAAGCTGCCGGGCCTCGACCGCCTCTACGCGCTCTTTGCACGCCTCGACAAACCGATCGATTTCGATGCGATCGACGAGCAGCCGGTTGACCTGATCTGCCTGCTGCTGGCGCCCGAGACCGCCGGCGCGGACCACTTGAAGGCCCTGGCCCGCGTGTCCCGCCTCCTGCGTGACGCCGCGATCTGCGAGAAGCTGCGCGGCACCGACAAGTCCGAGGCGCTCTACGCGCTGCTTACCGAAGCCAGCACTAGCCACGCCGCCTAGGGCCTGTTGTCATTCAGGGCGCGCTCCTGGTCCGAGTGAAATCGGCCTGCTGTTAGGCGCGAGGAGGAATGACATGCAGAGCATATTCGACCCCAGTCTCAGTTTCCGGGAGCAACGCGGCAGCGGGCTGATTGCGCCGGATCCCTTCGGGACGGGGCGCGTTTGCGCCGGGGCGGCGTCGCGGAAGGCCTTGTGGGGCCCAACCCACGGCGCCTCCCGCTCCTGGCTCCGGCGCAAATCCGCTCCCGCCAGGAGCGCGCCGTGAATGTCAACAGGCCCTAAAGCGGCGCGAGGGCGTTTTCGACAGTTTGCGGAAGGCCCCCGATCAGTTCACTTCAACGGGAGTCATTTCATGCTGAAGGACGGCCGCATAGGCCTGCTCCCGGGTGGGTAGGACTGCGACCTGCCGGCCGTCGGCCGCGTGGACCGCGAAGGCGCTGGCTCCATCGACCTTGATGCTCCGGACGTAAGCGAGGTCGTTCATGCCGAGCACCCGGAAGTCCTGCTGGGAGAACTGGGGGGTCTGCGTCGATTCGCGCATGGTCTCCTCCTTGGAATGATCGCCTGGAGATCCGCTCAGGCGGTCTTGGCGCCCGACTTCCTGGGCGCCGCCTTCGCCTTGCCGTCGATGACCTCGGCGCGGCCGCTGCCCGCGGACGACACGATGTCGATCGTGCGGACCTGCGGCTCCGTGAGCGGCCGCTCGAGCTCGATGCTGAGCAGACCGTTCTCCAGCGACGCGCCGATCACCTCGATGCCCTCGGCCAGGACAAAGGAGCGCTGAAACTGTCGCGCGGCGATGCCGCGGTGAAGGTAGACCCGCTCCGGGTCATCGGCCTGCCGGCCCCTGATCATGAGCTGATTGTCCTCGATCTGGACTTGCAGGTCTTCGGAAGAGAAGCCGGCCACGGCCAGGGTGATCTTGAGGCGATTCTCACCCAGCTGCTCGACGTTGTAGGGCGGGTAGCCGTCCGCGCCGTGCTTGGACACACGGTCGAGGGCAGCTTCGACCTGGTCGAAACCGAGAAACAGGGGGCTGTTGAAGAGCGACAATCGGGTCATGCCCAGCATCCTCCTCCGCCTTGAGCAAGGGCTGTCGTTTCACCGATGCGAACCGAACCCTCAACGAGGCCTCCGGCACCGCAGACGGCCCAGAATGGCGCCGTCTAGACCTATGTGGGTAAGCGCGGGGGTGCCTTCAAGCCGAGCCGCCGGCCCCGCCCGCTTACTGGCCCGCTTAGCGGAATCTTAGCGAAACTGTGCGAATGGTTAAGACTTGGCGGCGCGTTCGCCCGCAACCCCAGAGAGGCGCTGACATGAGCGACACCCTGACCTCCTCCGCCCTTGTCGAGGAAATCGCCGCCACAGGCTCGATCACGGCCGACGACGTGCTCAGGCTGCGTCGCGAGGTCTTTCACGACAGCCTGGTCGATCCCAGGGAGGCGCGGGACGTGTTCCGTCTCGACCACGCCTGCAGCACCAAGGACCCCGCCTGGACCCAGTTCTACGTCGACGCGCTGACGGATTTCTTCGTCTGGCAGGCCAAGCCCAAGGGCTACGTCGACCAGGAGCTGGGCGACTTCCTGATCGAGAACATCGCGAGCGACGGCCGGGTCGACGACAGCAGCGAGCTCGAGCTGCTGATCAACGTGATCCACTGGGCCAAGTCCTGCCCGGAGCAGCTCGCTGTCTTCGTCCTGGAGGCGGTAGGCGAGAGCGTGCTGCGGCCGGAGACCGCGGCCTATGGTTCGAACCGGCCGCCGGCAGTGATCAGCCCGGCCGACGTCGAGATCATCCGCAAGGTGATCTACGCCGGCGCCAGCGGCGGCGGCCTGACCGTCACACGGACCGAAGCCGAGCTCATGTTCGACCTCAACGACGCCACGATTACGGCCGAGAACGCGCCCAGCTGGAGCGACCTCTTCGTCAAGGCCATCGCCAACCACCTGATGTTCCCGCGCGGCGCGCCGGTCGTCCCCGACGCCGACGAGGCCCTGCGCCGCGAGGCCTGGCTCAAGGACCGGCGCGGCGTCGGCCGCCTGCTCGGCCAGATGGGCAAGGCCCTGGGGTCCGGCGACGTGCCCGTGCGCGAGGCCATGGCGGAGGCGGACATCTTCGGCAACCGCGCCGCCAAGCTCGAGCGCGAGCGCGAGGCCGCACGAGTCAGCGAGGCGCTGTCGCGCGAAGCGATCGATCACGAGGAGGCGCGCTGGCTCAGCGAGCGGATCAACCGCGACGACACGCTGCACGAGAACGAGCGCAAGCTCCTGGCCTTCATCAAGAAGAACTCGCCCAGCGTCGACCCGCTGCTCGACGACCTCTTCGCCAAGGCCGGCCTCTAGAACCGGACCCGGGCACGCGGCCCGGGCTCCATGGCCACGGCCGCAGCTTTCGATACCCTGGATGCCCCGCTTCGGGCTATGGTTGCGTCCTCCGCTTTGGCGGGAGGGCACGCCATTCTCCATCGTCCGCTGCCCCGGCCCGCGTCTTTCGGGAAAACCGAGGAGATGTTCGACGCCATGAACGAGACTGTCCTGAGCGAGGTCGCTGACGGCGTCGCCTGGCTTACGCTCAACCGCCCGGACTCGCTCAACGCGCTGAACCCGGAGATGATCGACGGGCTGCTCGCGGCCCTGCCCGAGATCGAGCGGGACCCGGCGGTTCGCTGCTTGGTGATCCGCGGCGCGGGCGATCACTTCATGGCCGGCGGCGACCTCAAAGCCTTCAGCGAAAACCTGCATCAGCCGCCCGAAGCGCGCCGCCGTCATTTCGAAGACCTGATCCATCGCCTCCACCCCGCCATCGTCTGCCTGAGGCGCATGCCGAAGCCGGTGCTGGTCAGCGTGCAGGGCGCCGCGGCGGGTTTCGGGCTCAGCCTGGTGCTGGCGGCCGACCTCGCGGTCGCCGCAGAGGACTCCTACTTCACCCTGGCCTACAGCCTGATCGGCACGAGCCCCGACGGCGGCGCCACCTACCACCTGCCGCGCATCGTCGGCCTGCGTAAGGCCATGGAGATCGCCCTGCTGGGCGACCGCTTCTCGGCCTCCCGGGCCAAGAAGCTGGGCATCATCAACTGGGTCGTGCCGCCCGGCGCGCTCGAGCCGGAGACCGCCGGTCTGGCGAAACGCCTCGCCGAGGGGCCGACGGCGGCGCTCGGCCGGACCAAGGCGCTGCTGGCCGAATCCTTCGACCGGAGCCTGGAGGAACAGCTCAGCCTCGAGGCCGAGAGCTTCGCGGCCTCGGCCGCGACCGAGGACTTCGCCGAGGGCGTCGGCGCCTTCGTCGCGAAACGCAAGGCCGCGTTCAAGGGACGATAGCGGGCCGCGGGAGGGCGCCATGGCGCAGCGCTGGAAGGTCAGGCCCGAGGGGTCGAACTGGGGCGAGTTCGGCGAGGACGACCAGCGCGGCCGACTCAACCTGCTGACCCCGGAGCGGGTGCGCAGCGCGGTCGCCGAGGTGCGCGAGGGCATCAGCTTCTGCCTCAGCCTGCCGCTCGACCGGCCGGCAAAAGGCCTGCACCCGGCGCGCCACCCGCCGCGCCGCTTCGCCTCGGTCCAGAAGGGCGAGCCGAGGCACAATTATCCCATGAGCCGCCTGAGCCCCGATTTCACCGACGTGGTCAACGACGACGCCGTGCTGCTCCACACGCAGTTCTCGACCCAGTGGGATTCCCTGGCCCACGTCGGCCAGATGTTCGACGTCATGGGAGACGGCAAGCCGGTTCCGGTCTTCTACAACGGCTGGCGCGGCGACGTGGAGATCATCGAGCCGCGCGAGACCCGCAGCCCGGACGAAGCGACCCGCTTCGAGGGCATCGAGGCCAAGGTACTCGGCATCGAGAACATGGCCGAGACCGGGGTCCAGGGCCGCGGCGTCATGATCGATCTCAACGCCCACTTCGGGCGCGACCGCAAGCTGGTCGGCTACGACGACCTGATGCGCGTCATGGCGGCGGACGGGGTCGTCGTGGAGGAAGGCGACATGGTCTGCCTCTACACCGGGCTCGCCGACATGATCCTCGAGATGGGCCGCGACACCGACACGGCCGCGCTGCACGACAGCTGCGCCGCGCTCGACGGCCGCGACGAGGCGCTGCTGCGGTGGATCACCGACAGCGGCCTCTCGGTGCTGATCGCCGACAACTACGCTGTCGAGGCCGTGCCCGCCGCGGCCGGCGAGGGCAGCTGCGCCGGCCTGCCGCTGCACGAGCACTGCCTGTTCAAGCTGGGGATCCACCTGGGCGAGATCTGGTACCTGAAGGAACTGGCCGGCTGGCTGCGCGCCAAGGGCCGCAACCGTTTCCTGTTGACCGCCCCGCCTCTGCGCCTGCCCGGCGCCGTCGGCTCGCCGGTCACGCCGGTGGCGACGGTTTAAGCACCCCTAGAGCAGATCCGGGTTGCCGGAACCGCATAGCGTTTCCGTCAAAACCTGATCCGCTCTCGTCGGAGCTCGGTAAGGGGCCTACTGGGTCGGGTCCGGCGAGACCCTGACCACCAGCTTGCCGAAGTTCCTGCCTTCGAGCAGCCCCTGGAAGGCGTAAACCGTGTTCTCCAGACCGTCGACGAAGTCCTCGCGGTACTTGACCTGACCGCCGCGGATCCAGCCGCTCACCTGGTCGAGGAACTCGGCTTCCTGGGCGGCGTAATCGAAGACAATGAAGCCCTGGATTCTGAGGCGCTTGGTCAGCACCGAGCGCATCAGGACGGGGATCTGGTTCGGGCCTGGCGGCAGTTCGGTCGCGTTGTAGTGGGCGATCAGGCCGCAGACCGGCATGCGGGCGAAATCGTTGAAGTGCGGCAGGACCGCCTGGAAGACCGCGCCGCCGACGTTCTCCCAGTAGATGTCGATGCCGTCGGGGCAGGCCGTGGCGAGCTGTTCGGACAGGTCTGGGTCCCGGTGGTTGAGGCAGGCGTCGAAGCCCAGCTCCTCGACCACGTAGTCGCACTTGTCCTTGCCGCCGGCGACACCAACAACGCGGCAGCCCTTGATCCTGGCGATCTGGCCGACGATCGCGCCGACCGCGCCCGAAGCGGCGGCGACCACCAGCGTTTCGCCTTCCTTCGGCTGGCCGATGTTCTTGAGTCCCGTGTAGGCCGTCATGCCCGGCATCCCGAGCACGCCGAGCGCGGTCGAGATCGGCGCCAGCGCGGGGTCGACCTTCTTGAGGTCGCTGCCGTCCGAGAGCGCGTAGTCCTGCCAGCCGCTGTAGGCGAAGACGAAGTCGCCCTCCGCGAAGGCCGGGTTGTTCGAGACCACCACTTGGCTGACTGCGCCGCCGATCATCACCTCGTCGAGCGGCTGCGGTTCGGCGTAGGACTTGGCGTCGTTCAGGCGCCCGCGCATGTAAGGGTCGAGCGAGAGATGGATCGTCCGGCACAGCACCTGGCCGGGACCGGGCTCCGGCACGGCCGCCTCCTCCATCCGGAAGTCGCTGTCCTTGGGCGCGCCTTCCGGCCGCGCCGCCAGCACGATTCGCCGATTGACCTGTTCACCCATGAGCCTCCCCTCCTGCTTCGCGTGCACCCCAAGGTCGACATCCAGACTCCACCACAAGATACTTCAGCGCAACACGCGCGGAGGCAACAGCAGCACGAGGCCGGGGGAGTGACGCACGACCAGCCCGAGGAGAGCCCCAGCCCGGAGCGATCCGAGGCGGAGCGCTACGTCACCCTGGCCGAGCGCCGGGCCGGCGAGATCCCCGACGTGCCGCCCGACACGCCCACGGCGCCGGTCGAACAGGCGGCGGTCGTCGGCTGCGGCACCATGGGCCGGGGAATCGCCATGGCCTTCGCCAATGCCGGCATCCCGGTCACGGTGGTAGATACCGGCGAAGAAGCCCTGGCCCGGGGTCTCGAGGGCGTACGCCTGAGCTACGCGGGGCGGCTGTCCCGCGGCCGCATCTCGGCGCAGGAGATGGAGGCGCGTCTGGCCTTGATCGAGGGCACGGCGGACGTCGCGGCGGTCGCGGAGTCCGACTTCGTGGTCGAGGCGGTGTTCGAGGAACTGGACCTCAAGCGGCGGGTCTTCGCCGAGCTCGACCGGATCTGCAAGCCCGCGGCCCTCTTGGCGACCAACACCTCGACCCTCGACGTCGACGCGATCGCCGCGGCCACGTCCCGTCCGGAGCAGGTGATCGGCACCCACTTCTTCAGCCCGGCCCACGTCATGCGCCTCGTTGAGGTCGTGCGCGGCGCCCGGACCGGCAAGCAAACCCTGGCCACCGCGATGAAGCTGGCCAAGCGCCTGGAAAAGATCGGGGTCGTGGTCGGCGTCTGCGACGGCTTCGTCGGCAACCGCATGCTCTACGCCTACACCGGCCAGGCCAATGTCCTGCTCGAGGAAGGCGCCCTGCCCCAGGACGTCGACCGGGTGATCACCGAGTTCGGCTTTCCCATGGGGCCCTTCGCCATGGGCGACCTGGCCGGTCTCGACGTCGGCTGGCGGGTGCGCCGGCACAGGGCCAAGACCCAGCCCGGCAAGCACCGCGCCCTGCCGATCGCCGACCGGCTGTGCGAAGAGGGCCGTTTCGGCCAGAAGACTGGTGCCGGCTGGTACCGCTACGCCCCGGGCAGCCGCCGGCCGATCCCCGACCCGGCAGTCGAGCAGCTGATCCGCCGGGTCTCCGAGGAGCAGGGCATCGCGCGGCGGTCGATCGCCGACCGGGAGATCCTCGAACGCTGCCTCTATCCGCTGATCAACGAGGGCGCGAAGATCCTCGAAGAAGGCCTGGCGCTGAGAGCGAGCGACATAGACGTGATCTGGGTCCGCGGCTACGGCTTTCCGACGTCCCGAGGCGGTCCCATGTATCTGGCCGATCGGATCGGATTGAAGGCCGTCCACGACGTGATGGCCCGGCTGCACGCCGATCAGGGCGTCGCGCTCGAACCGGCCGCGTTGTTGGCGGAACTGTCCCGCACGGGAGGCACCTTCGCGCCGGTCTAAATTCGACCAGATTGAGACGACACGACCCCCAGGAAAGGCTTTAACCGGGCGCCGGCGCTCCTCATATCCGGAATGTAAGGTTAAGGCCGGAAATGCTATTTCCGGCTGTGCTTTGTCGTTCTAGTTTCATACAATTGTCATCGTTATTTCTGGGGCACAACGGCGGTTTCCGCCGGCGAAGGCAAGGGGCAAGGCATGCATGAAGAAATCGAGCTGAAGCTCGTGGTATCACCGAACGATTTAAAGCGCCTGCGCGGCGATCCTCTGATCCGCTCGCTGGCGAGCCGGCGAGCCAGTACCAAGCGCCTGCGGACGACCTACTACGACACGCCCTCCCACGACCTGCGCCAGCGCGGCATGGCGCTGCGCGTACGCCAGATCGGCCGGCGCTACGTTCAGACCCTGAAGGTGCCGGGCAACGGCGCCTCCGGACTGCAGCACTACCGCGAGTATGAGGCGGACGTGGCCGCCGACGCGCCCGAGGTGTCCCGGATCGACGATGTCTCGCTGCGCCAGCTGCTGGACGCCGAGAAGGTTTCCGAGAGGCTGGAGCCGATCTTCACGACGACCGTGAACCGCAGCACGGTGCCCCTGAAGCTGGAGGACAGCGAGGTCGAGCTGGCCCTGGACAGCGGCGAGATCGCCGCGGGCGAGGAGAGCCTGCCGATCTGCGAGGCCGAGCTGGAACTGGTCTCGGGCTCGAGCCAGCGGATCTTCGAGCTGGCGCTCGCGCTCAGCAAGCGCATCGACTTCCGGCTGGAGACCCGCACCAAGGCGGCGCGCGGCTACCAGCTGAGCGCGGGGCTCGAACTCGGTCCGCAGAAGGCCAAGCCCTTCGAGCTGGCACCCGAAATGACCGTCGGCGAGGTTTTCGTCGCGGCCGCTCGCGCTTGCCTGGAGCAGATCCGGTTCAACGAGGCCGTGGTCGTGCGGGACGAACTGGCGCCGCGCGATCCCGAAGGGATTCATCAGCTTCGGGTCGGCGTGCGACGCCTGCGCGCGCTGGTCAGCGTGTTCCGCCAGGCCCTGACCAAGGAAGCCTACGCCTACCTGCGAGAGGAGCTGTCCTGGCTGCAGGGCGCCCTGGGCCCGGCCCGGGAATGGGACGTCTTCTCGCTGGAGACGCTGGCGCCCCTACGCCGCCGGCTGTCCGAAGACCGGGATCTCGCGGCCCTCGCCGAGGCCGCCGCGGCGCGCCGGGAACTGGCCAACCAGGCCGCCCGGGCCGCCCTGCTGGAGCGGCGCTACACCGACCTGATCCTACGGTTCGAGCTCTGGCTCAGCAATCACGGCTGGGCGTTGCGCGGCGGCGGGCATGGCCATGTTCCGAGCCAGCGGATCGGGCACTTCGCCGGCGAAGCCCTGGATAAGCGCGCCCGCAAGCTGCACAAGCTGACCCGGAAGTGGAAGACCCTGCCGGAGGCCGAGCTCCACGAGGTCCGTATCCTGGCCAAGAAGCTGCGCTACACGCTGGAGTTCTTCGCGGCGCTCTATCCCCGCAAGACCATGCAGGCCCATGCGCGGACGATCAGCCGGATCCAGGACACGCTCGGCTCGCTCAACGACTCGGTGGTGAACGACGGCCTGCTGGCCGCCCTGGAAGGCGAGGTCAGCCCCCGGGCGACCGCGATCGTCAGGGGCTGGCAGGCGGCCTGCATCGAGCGGGACCTGGCTCATTTCCGCGCCGACCTGAAGGACTACGAGCAGGCCAAGCCGCCCTGGCATTGAGCCGGGCACCTCGCCCGCGAAACAAGACGCCGTCGCCCCGGTGCAAGCCGCCGTTGTTCCTGATCAATGCCGCGCTATACTGTGTCGTTGTCTGATTTCCTGACAATTCGACAGTCAAGCGCGAGGGCGATCGGTCGTGGAGCAAGTCGAGCAGGACGGTGCGCGCCGGCCCGGGGACCGGGAAGCGGTCGCCGAAGGCAATGAGGGGCTCGACGCCTTTCCGCCGGCGCAACGCTACATAAACCGCGAGCTTTCCTGGCTGGCATTCAACGAGCGGGTGCTCGAGGAGGCCTATAACGACAGGCACCCGCTGCTGGAGCGGCTTCGCTTCCTGTCGATCTCGTCGAGCAACCTGGACGAGTTCTACATGGTGCGTGTGGCCGGCCTGAAGGGCCAGGTCCAGGCCCATGTGGCGACGCAGAGCCCGGAGGGAATGAACCCGGGCCAGCAGCTGACCGCGATCAACGAACGGGTCGCCAGTCTGATGGCGCGCCAGCAGGCGTGCTGGCAAGACCTTCGGGGGTGCCTGCACGACGCCGGCCTCGAAGTCCTTAAAACCAGCCAGCTGACCGACGCAGAGTGGAAGTGGCTGGACCGTTACTTCGACGACGAGATCTTCCCGGTCCTGACCCCGATCGCGATAGACCCGACCCACCCCTTCCCCTTCATCCCCAATTTCGGCTTCGCCATGGTGCTGGAGCTCTATCGCAGCACGAACGGAGAGAGCCTCTACAGCCTTTTGTTGCTGCCGAACCAGATCGGCCGCTTCATCCGCCTCCCGGGGCCGGGCCTGCGCTTCATTCGCATGGAGCAGGTCGTCCGCCTGCACCTGGAACGCGTCTTTCCTGGCTTCGAGGTGCGGCATTACGGCTACTTCCGTGTGCTACGCGACAGCGACATCGAGATCGAGGAGGAAGGCGAGGACCTCGTACGCGAGTTCGAATCCGCCTTGAAGCGCCGGCGCCGCGGCTCTGTGATCCTGCTCACCGTCAACGCGGACATCGACCGGGGCCTGCAGGACTTCCTGGTCGAGGAGCTGCGGGTGTCGCACGAGGACGTCTTCCCGCTCGACGGCCTGCTCGGCCTCAACACCCTCTCGCAGCTGATCGTCGAAGACCGGCCGGACCTGCTTTTTCCGCCGTTCACGGCGCGCTTTCCCGAGCGGATCCGCGATCACGGCGGCGACTGCCTGGCCGCGATTCACGCCAAGGACATCGTGGTCCACCACCCCTACGAGAGCTTCGACGTCGTCGTCCAGTTCCTGCGCCAGGCCGCGCGCGACCCGGCCGTCGTGGCAATCAAGCAGACCCTCTACCGCACCAGCGAGAACTCGCCCATCGTGGCCGCGCTCACCGAGGCGGCCGAGGCAGGCAAGACCGTCACCGCGCTGGTCGAGCTGAAGGCCAGGTTCGACGAGGAGCGCAACATCCGCTGGGCACGCGACCTGGAGCGGGCCGGCGTCCAGGTGGTCTACGGCTTCCTGCGCCTCAAGACCCACGCCAAGGTGTCGCTGGTGGTCCGGCGCGAGGGCACGGCGCTCAAGTCCTACTGCCACTTCGGTACCGGCAACTACCACCCGGTGACGGCGAAGATCTACACCGACCTCTCCTTCTTCACCTGCGACCCGGCGCTCTGCCGCGACGCTGCGAGGCTGTTCAACTACATGACTGGCTACGCCAGCCCGGAATGGATGGAGAAGGTGGCCGCATCGCCGTTGAACCTCAGGGAGACGCTGCTGAAGTTCATCAAGGCCGAGGCCCTCCACGCCAAGGCCGGGCGGCCGGCGGCGATCTGGGCCAAGGTGAACTCGCTGGTCGATCCCGAGATCATCGACGCGCTCTACCGCGCATCGGCCGACGGCGTGCGGATCGAGCTAGTCGTACGCGGGATCTGCTGCCTGCGCGCCGGGGTGCCGGGTCTGTCGGAGAACATCGTGGTAAAGAGCATCGTCGGCCGTTTCCTCGAGCACAGCCGCATCGTGTGCTTCGGCAACGGCCACGGCCTGCCGTCGCGCAAGGCGAAGTTGTACATTTCGTCGGCCGACTGGATGCCGCGAAACCTGGACCGCCGGGTGGAGACGCTGGTGCCCATCGAGAACCCGACCGTCCACCAGCAGATACTCGGCCAGATCATGACCGCGAACCTCAAGGACGAGGCCCACAGCTGGTACCTCGAGCCCGACGGTGACTACCGGCGGGTGAAGGCCCGGCCCAAGGCTTTCAGCGCCCACCACTACTTCATCACCAACCCAAGCCTTTCCGGGCGCGGTTCGGCGCTCAAGAAGGACATGGCGAGGACCCCGCGTCTGGTACACAAGAAGAATTGAACACCATGGCCATTTGGGGTGAGGCGCTGCGCCGAGCGACGCGAAACCGGGGACCGGTGGCGGTCGTCGACATTGGCTCTAACTCGGTCCGCCTCGTCGTCTTCGACACCCAGGACCGGACGCTGCGGCCGTTGTTCAACGAAAAGGTTCTGTGCGGCCTCGGCCGCGGTCTGGGCACGACCGGCCGCCTGAACGCGGACGGCATTGCCTTGGCGCGCGCCAACCTCGTGCGATTCACCGGCCTAACGCGGGCGATGGGCGTGGACCAGATGGAGCTTCTGGCTACCGCGGCCGTGCGCGAAGCTGAGGACGGTCCGCTCTTCGTCCGCGAGGTCGAGCAAATCTGCGGGCGCCCGGTCAATGTCCTCGACGGCATCGCCGAGGCCCGCCTTGCGGCGGTCGGCGTGCTGGCGGGGCTGCCCGACGCGGCCGGCGTCGTCGGCGATCTCGGCGGCGGCAGCCTGGAACTCGTCGAGCTGCGCGATGGCCGGACCGGGCGCTCGGAGACCTTGCCGCTCGGCCCTCTGAGGCTCGCCGAGACCTGCGGCGAGGACGTCGGTGCCATGCGCCAGGAGATCGACCGTCAGCTTGCCGGGGTCGAATGGATCGCCGAGCTTGCCGCCGAGAGCGACGCGCGCATTTTCTATCCCGTCGGCGGCGCCTGGCGAAACCTGGCGCGTCTGCACATGGAGCAGCACGATTATCCGCTGCACGTCGCGCACGGCTATCGCATGCGGCGCGCCGAGGTTGAGAAGATGGAGGGCGTCGTCGGCCGGATGGGGCCGAGCTCGTTCGACCGGATCAGAGGAATTTCCCGGCGCCGCCTTGAAGTGCTGCCCACGGCGGCGGTCATCTTGGCCCGCGTCCTCAAGGCTTTGCGCTACAAGGACGTGCAGTTCTCCGCCTATGGGCTCCGCGAAGGCTACATCTTCGACGCCCTGCCCCAGAAACAGCGAGAGAAAGATCCGCTGATCGCCGCGGCGGAGGAGATGGCCGAGACCGGATCCAGGTTTGGCGGCATGTCCCGCCAGCTGATGACCTGGACGGCGCCGCTGTTCCCGAACGAGAGCCCGGGGGAGGAGCGCCTGCGCCGGGCCTCCTGCCTGCTGTCGGATATCGCCTGGCGCGAGCACGTCGACTACCGGGCGCGGCAGGCGCTGCACCGGATCCTCTACTTTCCCTTCGCCGGGATCGGCCACCCAGAGCGCGTGTTCCTCGCCTACGTGGCCCACACGCGTTATGGCGGCACGGAGATATCCGATGAGTTCGATCCCTACCTCGGCCTCATCTCGGCCGCGGCGGAACGGCGGGCGCGGGTCCTCGGGCTGGCGCAGAGGCTCGCCTATCAAGTCTCCGGCGCGACCGGCGCCGTGCTGGCGACCTCGGCGCTTCATTTCGATGATTCCGGCAGGCTCTCGCTCAGACTGCCGGGCGACGAGGTCACGCCGGGACGCGGCACGGTCGAGCGCCGCCTGGAAGCCCTCGGCGAAGCGCTCGACGCCACCGAGGTCAGCATCGACGACTAGAAGGTGACAGTCCGGAAAGGGGTGAACGTCTTTCCGAGGCGAACCGGCCCTATCGCACCGCCTCGCCCGGATAGAGGCCGAAGAAGCTGTCGCGGGCGAGCCAACCTTCCAGGCCCGCGACCTCGATCCGGCACCAGCCCCGCTCGCAGCGTTCGAGCTGTCCGACGACGCCCGGCTCCAACTCGGCGACCGGTTGGGCAGCGGGATCCGGATCGCGGTGAAGCGTACGCCTGGCGCCGACGATCAGCACGCCGCGCCGGCTGCTCAACATCGACATGTGGACCCAGCCGACCGTGTTCTCGTGATCGCGGATCTGGCGCCAGGTGTCGTGCTCGTTGATCACCTCGACCGGCAGCCCGGGGCGGCGGTAGACCCAGTCGATCGGGAAGCGGGTGCCCGGGCCGATCCGCAGATTGATCTCTGAGGCGCGCAGCGAAACGAAGCGCGGCAGGGGCAGACCGGTCGGTCCGACGCCCTGCGGCCCGCCTTCTTGCACCCCGCTGTCCTGCGCCAGGGCGCCCCCGGCCGGGGCCGCCGCCGCAAGGGCCGCGCCGACCAGCGCACCGAAGATTCTGAGCCTTCTCACCGCACCCTTCCGCATGGCAGAGACCGGGACCGCACGGCCCTGCGACGGGCCGCCTGGTCGGGTGACGTGATGTTCTCCTAGCCAGGGGCAAGCGTAGGGTCAAGGACCGCCTGAGCCCCGGGCGCGCGTGTGCTGGACAAAGCCGGGGGGCACCTGCTATGGCACCAAGTCCCCTCGGCGCCTTCCGGAGAGGCTCATGTCATCACAAAAACCACGCGTGGTCGTAACCCGCAGGCTGCCCGACGTCATCGAGACCCGCATGATGGAGCTGTTCGACACGCGGCTCAATCTCGACGACCAGCCGATGAGCCAGTCAGCCCTGATCGAGGCGGTCAAGGAGGCCGACGTGCTGGTCCCGACGATCACCGACCGGATCGACCTCGGCGTCCTGTCCCAGGCGGGGGCCGATCTCAAGCTGATCGCCTCCTTCGGCACCGGCGTCGACCACATCGACCTCAAGACCGCCCGCCAGCGGGGCATCAACGTCACCAACACCCCGGGCGTGCTGACCGAGGACACGGCGGACATGACCATGGCGCTGATCCTGGCCGTGCCGCGCCGCCTGGCGGAGGGCGAACGGCTGGTGCGCTCCGGCGAGTGGCACGGCTGGAGCCCGACCGGCATGCTGGGCCACAGGATCTGGGGCAAGCGACTGGGCATCATCGGCATGGGGCGGGTCGGCCAGGCGGTCGCCCGGCGCGCCAAGGGCTTCGGGCTCTCGGTGCACTACCACAACCGCCGCCAGGTCCATAACGACATCGAGGAAGAGCTGGAGGCGACCTACTGGGAGAGCCTCGACCAGATGCTCACCCGCATGGACTTCATCTCGATCAACTGCCCGCACACGCCGGCGACCTATCACCTGCTGTCGGCCCGGCGCCTCAAGCTGCTGCAGCCCCAGGCCGTCGTGGTCAACACCAGCCGCGGCGAGGTGATCGACGAGAACGCCCTGGCGCGCATGCTGGAAGCCAAGGAGATCGCCGGCGCCGGGCTCGACGTCTTCGAGCACGAGCCGGCGATCAATCCCAAGCTCCTCAAGCTCGACAACGTCGTCCTGCTGCCGCACATGGGATCGGCCACCTTCGAGGGACGGATCGCCATGGGCGAGAAGGTGATCATCAACATCAAGACCTTCGCCGACGGCCACACCCCGCCCGACCGGGTCCTGGAGACGATGTTCTGAGGGTGGGCTCGACCGCTGTGGTTGGCTCCTAGGGCGATGCGGATCGGGCTGGTTCAGCATCCCGATTCCCGCTGCGGCGCGGTCATCGAGATCGAGGTCGAGGTCGCCCGCCCGCAACCGGCCGGACTCGCCCTGCACTACCGCGTGACCGGAGAGGTCGGCGCCCTCCGTCTGCCGCCCCCCGGCGCGCCCCAGCGCCGGGACGGGCTCTGGCACCGCACCTGCTTCGAGGCCTTTCTCCGGACCGCGCCGGGGCCGGGGTACATGGAGCTCAACCTCGCGCCGTCCAAGCGCTGGGCGGCCTACGCATTCGACGCCTATCGGAGCGGCATGCGTCCGCTCGCGATCGCGGCGCCGCGGATCGAGGCACGGCGCGCCGGCCCGCGCTACGCGCTGAGCGCCCGGCTTTCCCTCGATGGCCTGGCAAGCGAAACGCCCTGGCAGCTCGGCCTCGCCGCGGTGATCGAGGAGCGCGACGGCGGGCGTTCCTACTGGGCGCTCGCCCATCCGCCGGGCAGACCCGATTTCCATCACGCCGATTGCTTTGCCTGCGAAGTGGCGGCACAAGGAAAGCCATGAAGTTCGGCATCGAACGCCTCTGCGCCGAGCCCGGCCTGCGCAAGCCGCTCGCCGGCAAGCGCGTCGCCCTGCTGGCGCACCCTGCCTCGGTGACCGGCGACCTGATCCATAGCCTGGACGCGCTGGCGGCCTGTGGAGACCTCAGCCTGTCCGCCGCCTTCGGCCCGCAGCACGGCCTGCGCGGCGACAAGCAGGACAACATGATCGAGTCGGCCGACTTCCATGATCCGGTCCACGGGGTCCCGGTCTTCAGCCTCTACGGCGACGTGCGCCGGCCGACCGACGCGATGATGGCGTGCTTCGACGTCCTCCTGGTCGACCTGCAGGACGTCGGCTGCCGCATCTACACCTACATCACGACGCTGCGCTACGTGCTGGAGGCGGCGGCGCAGCACGGCAAGGCGGTCTGGGTGCTCGACCGGCCCAACCCCATCGGCCGCCCGGTCGAGGGCCTGAGGCTGCAGCCCGGCTGGGAGAGCTTCGTCGGCGCCGGGCCGCTGCCGATCCGCCACGGCCTCACCCTCGGCGAGCTGGGCCTCTGGTTCATCGAGCGGCTCAAGCTCGACGTCGAGTACCGCCTGGTCGAGATGGAAGGCTGGCAGCCCGAGACGGCGCCGGGCTTCGGCTGGCCGCTCGGCGAACGCGACTGGGTCAACCCCAGCCCTAACGCGCCCAACCTCTTCATGGCCCGGGCCTTTCCCGGCACGGTGATGGTCGAGGGCGTCACGCTCTCCGAGGGCCGCGGCACCACCCGCCCCCTCGAGCTCTTCGGCGCGCCTGACATCGACGCGCGGGCGGTGATCGCCGAGATGCAGGCGCTCGCTCCCGACTGGCTCGCAGGCTGCCGTCTGCGTGACTGCTGGTTCGAGCCAACCTTCCAGAAGCACGTGGGCGCGCTCTGCCACGGGGTTCAGATCCACACCGAGAACCCGGGCTACGACCACCTCGCCTTCAGGCCCTGGCGCCTCGTCGCGCTCGGCTTCAAGGCGGTCCGCCGGCTCTATCCCGACTATCCCCTCTGGCGCGACTTCCCCTACGAGTACGAAGAAGGGAAGCTGCCCATAGACGTCATCTGCGGCGGGCCCCTACTGCGCGAGTGGGTCGACGACGGTGCGACGGCGCCCGCCGACCTGGAGGCCCTTGCCCGGCCCGACGAGCAGGCCTGGCTCGGCGAGCGGCAGTCCCACCTGCGCTATTGATCCCGGGTCGCCGGTAGCCGATTGCAGCCGGCGGCCTCCATCCCCATCTCTCCTCTTCGCCGACACCTGGGCCGACAGATGGAGAGAGTGAGCATGGATCCCCAAAGCCTTCTGGAGCAGTTTCTCGGACCCGACGCCCGGCGCAGCGCCGGCAACGCCTTCGAGGGCGCCAAGGGCAAGCTGGCCAACAGCGGCGTGGGCGGTGTCGCCGGCGGCCTCGCGGCAGGCGGCCTTCTCGGCCTCCTGGTCGGCAACAAGAAGGCGCGCAAGAAGGTCGGCAAGATGGCCGGCGGCGTGGTCGGCTACGGCGGCGCGGCGGCGCTGGGCGCGCTCGCCTACCGGGCCTACCAGAACTGGCAGGATGGCCAGCAGGCCACCACCTCGGCGCCGGCGACCCAGGCTGAGCCCCCGGCCCCGCCCCCCGGCTCCAAGTTCCTGCCGGCGGCGGCGCCGGCCAGCGACGGCAAGCCCTTCGAGCTCGCCCTGGTTCTCGCCATGATCGGCGCGGCCAATGCCGACGGCCACATCTGCGCCGACGAGCAGCGTCTGATCTTCGAGCGGGTCGGCGAGCTGCCGCTCGATGCCGAGGACAAGGCCTTCGTCTTCGACTCCCTGGCAAAGCCGCCCAGCCTGCAGGACATCGCCGCCCTGGCGCAGGGCCCGGAGCAGGCGACAGAGCTCTACCTTGCCTCGCGTCTCGCGATCGACCCCGATCACCCGGCCGAGCAGGCCTACCTGGAGGCCCTGGCCAGCCGGCTGTCGCTACCCCGCGAGTTGGTCGACCACCTGGAGGCCCAGGCCGGCGCCGCAGGGTCTTAGAGCAGATCCGGGTTTGACTGAATCGCCGGAGGCGATCCATCAAACCCGGTGAATCTGCTCTAAACCTAGGATGTAGAGCGGATTCACATGTTTAGTTGGAGACCACGAAGTGGTTCCATCTAAACATGATCCGCTCTAGGGGCTCGGCCGGCACATCACCGGCCGCGGCCCCAGGGAAAGGCGGCCCGCGGCGGCAAGGTGCCGCCCGCGCCGCCCAGCTGGTCGGCGATGCGCAAGCCCTCGTTCCACTTCGCCATGCGCTCGGAGCGGGCGAACGAGCCGACCTTGAGCTGCTTCACGCCCCAGCCGACGGCCAGGTGGACGATAGTGAGGTCCTCGGTCTCTCCCGAGCGGGCCGAGACGATGCTCTCCCATCCCGCGGCCCGGGCCGCCTCGAGCGCCGCCCTGGATTCGGTCAGGGTTCCGGCCTGGTTCGGCTTGATCAGCGCCGTGTTGCAGGCGCCCAGGGCCTCCGCCGACTCGATGCGGCCGGCCGAGGTGCAGATGAAGTCGTCCGCGACGACCTCGACCCCTGATCCCGCGGCAGCGGTGAAGCGCGCCATCGCCGACCCATCGTCCTCGGCGAGCGGGTCCTCGATGGCGACGATCGGATAGCGCGCGAGCCAGCCAAGCAGCATCTCGGCCAGCGCATCGGAGTCGACCTCCCGCCGGTCCGTCGCCAGACAGTAGCGGCCGCCGCGGCCGAAGTCCGTCGCCGCGATGTCGAGCGAGATCGCCAGGTCCTCGCCCGGGATGAAACCCGCTCGCTCGATCGCGCGCACCAGGTAGTCCAGCGCCTGCTCGTTCGACTCGAAGGCCGGCCAGAACCCGCCCTCGTCGGCCACCCCCTGCATCAGCCCGGCCTCTTGCATGATCGCGCCGGCGGCGCGGTAGACCTCGGCGGTCCACTCGAGCGACTGGGCGTAGCTGCCGGCGCCGACCGCGACGACCATGAAGTCCTGGATATCGACCCGCCGTCCCGCGTGGGCGCCGCCGCCGAAGATCTGGATCTCGGGCAGCGGCAGCGAGAAGCTTTCCCGGTCCGCGCCCAGGTAGCGCCACAGCGGCAGGCCCTCGGCCGCCGCGGCGGCGTGCGCCACCGCCATAGAGGTCGCGACCAACGCGTTGCCGCCGAGCCGAGACTTGTCCGGCGTGCCGTCGAGCTCGATCATGACCCGGTCGGCCGCCATCTGATCGCGCGGGTCGCGCCCGCGCAGCACGCCCGCGATCTCTCCCGTCACGGCCGCGACCGCGCCCTGCACGTCGAGCCCGCCGAAGGCCGCGCCCCCGTCGCGTTTGTCCAGAGCCTCGCCGCTGCCGGTCGAGGCGCCGGCCGGGGCGATCGCCCGCCCAATGGTGCCGTCCGACAGCCGGACCTCGGCCTCGACCGTCGGGCGTCCGCGGGAATCCCAAACGCGGCGCCCCTGCACGGTGGCGATTTCGGTCATGTGGCGAGTTCCTCTGCCCAGGCGGCCCGGATGTCCTCGAGGCGCGCAGGCGGCGCCTCGAGCAGAGGACGCGCCGCGCGGCGCACCCGCTCCCGGTCGGCCTCCTCGGTGATGTACTCGACCGGCGACTTGCCGTCGACCCGGGCCAGGAAGAGCCCCGGAAGAAGGCTCGCCACGCGCGCTTCCAGTTCCCCTGGCGCTTCCCAACCGACCTCGGCGAGATAGGCCGACGCCATGGCGTCGAATCCCGCGAGAAAGTCGGGCCGCGCCGCCGGCGTCCAGAGGCACTTCAGCAGGAAATGGTTGAGGCAGAACGCGAGATCGAAGGCCGGGTCGCCGATGCAGGCACACTCGGCATCGAGGAACACCGGGCCGGCGGGCCCGATCAGGATGTTCTTCGGGCTGACATCGCCGTGGATCATTGCCTTGCGGGTGGCGGCGGTGCGCGCGGAGAGGGCGAAGAGCGCGTCGTGCAGGTCGGGATGCCGTGCGGCGGTCGCCTCGAGATAGGGCTCGAGGCGAATGGCGTGGAAGATGTCGTTGCGGGGAAAGAGCGCGGCAGTCTCGGCCCGGCCCGCGGTGCCGGCGTGGATGCGGGAGAGCCGCCGGCCGACCTCGGCGGCAACCGTCGGATCGGCATTCCCGGCCCGCAGTTCATCCTTCCACAGCTTGTGCTCGGCCGGATCGAGGTAGTCCATGGCGCAGAGCATGGCCTTCTCGTCATGCAGCAGAACCCGCGGCGCGGCGCCCGGCACGATGCCTTCGGCGATCCTATACCAGGCCACTTCGAAGCGGTTGCGCTCGACCGGCGCGAACCAGTCCGCCGCCACCTTCAGCTTCGGAAGCGCCCGCTTCACGCAGAACACCCGGCCCCCGCCTTCGACCTTCCAGATGTCCGAAGAGACACCGCCGGCGAGCGGCTCGAAGGATGTCTCCGCCGCCCCGCCAATGAGCCCGGCGCTCTGCAGAATCTCGATCATCTGCGGATCTGGCTGCGGCGGAACCCCGCTTGGCTTTACCATTGGCCGTTCAGCCCCATGCCTCCGTGGTTTCCAGTTCCCCTGCCTTCAGGGGCCATGAAATCCCCGGCGACGTGCCACTTGCCGGCGACCAGGGTGCGGTAGCCCGACGCGCGCGTCGGACAGCAGCGCGCGCAGTTGTACATCATGGTGAGCAGCGCGCCGTCCTTCGCCAACCGGTCGATGTTGGGCGTCCTGATTTTCGACCCGGTCACCCCTAGGTCGGAAAAGCCCATGTCGTCGGCCAGGATTGGGACGACGTCGGGTCTTGTTGCCACACCCGCCTCTCAGGCCACGCAATAGGGCTGGTCGGCGCGGTAGGTCATGGTCTTGAGGTCGGCGATGCTGGCCTGGGGGCCGCAGAGCGCGCAGGCGGGGTCGGCTTTGAGCGCCACCGTGCGGAAGCTGCTGCCGAGGGCGTCGTAGAGCATCAGCCGGCCCGAGAGGCTCTCGCCGATGCCGAGGATCTCCTTGATCACCTCGAGCGCCTGCAGCGTGCCCATCACGCCGGCCAGCGCGCCCATCACGCCGACGTCGGCGCAGCTCTGCTTGGGGTCTTCCGGCTGGGCGCCGAAGACGCAGCGGTAGCAGGGCGCCTCGGCCGACTCGTAGGCCTTGTAGGTCGAGAGCTGACCGTCGAAGCGCATGATGGCGGCCGCCACCAGGGGTTTCTTCGCCAGGAAGCAGGCGTCGTTCAAAAGATAGCGGGTCGGGAAGTTGTCCGAGCCGTCGGCGACCAGGTCGTAGTCGGCGATCAGCGCCTCGACGTTGTCGGGCCCGACGCGTGCCTGGTGCGGGATCACCGTGACCTCGGGGTTGATTTCGGCGAGGCGCTGCTTCGCGCTCTCGACCTTGGGGATTCCGACCTTGGAGGTGTCGTGCAACACCTGGCGCTGCAGGTTGGAGAGATCGACCGAGTCGTCATCGACCACGCCCAGCGTGCCGACGCCGGCCGCCGCCAGATAGAGCGCGAGCGGCGAACCGAGGCCGCCGGCGCCGACCACCAGGACCTTGGCCTGGAGCAGGCGGGCCTGGCCCTCCTCGCCGACCTCGGGCAGCACGATGTGGCGCGCGTAGCGGTCGACCTGCGCGTCGGTCAGTTCCAAGTCGTCCGGTTCGGTATCCATCTCAAAGGCCCTCGAAGAGTTCCGTCGTCAGGTAGCGTTCCGCCGCGGAGGATAGCACGGCGACCACGGTCTTGCCCGCCATCTCGGGTCGGGCGCCGACCTCGAGCGCGGCGGCCAGGGCGGCGCCCGAGGAGATGCCGACCGGCAAGCCCTCGAGCCGGGCGACCTCCCGCGCCATGGTGAACGCGCTCTCGTTGGCGATACGGATGACCTCGTCGATCTGCGCGGTATCCAGGTTGTCGGGCACGAAGCCCGCGCCGATGCCCTGGATCTTGTGCGGTCCGGGCAGGCCGCCCGACAGCACCGGGCTGTCCTCGGGCTCGACCGCGACCATGCGCAAGCCCGGCTTGCGCGCCTTCAGCACCTGGGCCACCCCGGTCAGGGTGCCGCCGGTACCGACGCCGGCCACCACGACGTCGACCGCGCCCGCGGTGTCGGTCCAGATCTCCTCCGCCGTGGTCAGGCGGTGAACCTCCGGGTTGGCCGGGTTGGAGAACTGCTGGGGCATGACCGCCTTGGGCAGCTCCGCCAGTAGCTGCTCGGCCTTGGCGACGGCGCCCCGCATGCCCTCGCCGCCCGGCGTCAGCACCAGCTCGACGCCCAGAAGGCGCAGCATCCTGCGCCGCTCGACCGACATGGTCTCCGGCATGGTCAGGATCAGGCGGTAGCCCTTGGCGGCGCAGACGAAGGCCAGCGCGATGCCGGTGTTGCCGCTGGTCGGCTCGATGATCGTGGTCTCGGGGTCGATCCGCCCCGCCGCCTCGAGGGCCTCGATCATGGCGAGGCCGATCCGGTCCTTCACCGAGCTCAAGGGGTTGAAGAATTCGCACTTGCCGAGCAGGTCGGCGGCACAGCCGTGCCGCCGGGCCAGCTTCGCCAGGCGGATCAGCGGGGTCCGCCCGATGGTCTCGAGCACGCTCCCGTAGACCCGGCCGCCGGAGTCTCCGTCCCGGTGGGTCCCGGCCGGGAGACCGCCCGCCGGCCGCTTCGCGCTCGCCTCGACGCCATCTTCCATCGCCTGCCGGTGTACCCGGCGGCGCGTGACGAATCAACGGCCCGAAGGGGATTGGCGGCGCCCGCTCTCCTGCGGACTCGCGGAACGCACGTTGGTCTGATATCAGGTCCCAAGCGTATCGTTCTTGTTTGATCGGAGGGGGATCATGCCGCTGACGTGGCTTCGGGAATTCTTGAGGCTGGAAGCGACCAGCGGGATCGTCCTGATGTTCGCGGCGGGCGCCGCCCTGATCTTCGCGAACTCGCCCCTCGGGGACTACTACGTCGAGTTTCTCAAGATCCCGGGGGTCATCCAGGTCGGCGACCTGATTATCGCCAAGCCGCTGCTGCTCTGGGTCAACGACCTCTGGATGGCGGTTTTCTTCTTCCTGATCGGCCTCGAGATCAAGCGCGAGTTCATCGAGGGCGAGCTCTCGACCAAACGCGACCTGATCCTGCCGGCGGCCGGCGCCATCGGCGGCATGGCCATACCCTCGCTGATTTTCGTCGCGATCAACTGGCAGGATCCGGTCAACCTGAACGGCTGGGCGATTCCGGCGGCGACCGACATCGCCTTCGCCCTCGGGATCCTCGCCCTGCTCGGCACCCGCGCGCCGACCTCCCTGAAGGTCCTCCTGACGGCGATCGCGATCATCGACGACCTCGGCGCCATCGTCATCATCGCCGTCTTCTACACCGCGAACATGTCCTACACGTCGCTCAGCTTCGCGGCGGTGGCGATCCTCGGTCTCATCGCCTTGAACCTGTTCCGCGTCTCCCACGTGCTGGCCTACCTGATCGTCGGCGCCATCCTCTGGATCTGCGTGCTGAAATCGGGGGTCCACGCCACGCTGGCCGGCGTCGTCACGGCCTTCGCCATTCCGCTCAAGGTCGAGGACGAAGACGGCCATTCGCTGCTCAAGCACCTGGAGCATCTCCTGCACCCCTGGGTCGCCTTCCTGGTCCTGCCGATGTTCGCCTTCGCCAACGCGGGCATCTCCTTCGAGGGGATCAATCTCGGCAGCTTCGTCGAGCCGGTCACGCTCGGCATTTCACTCGGCCTGATCGTTGGCAAGCAGCTGGGCGTCTTCATCCCCATGTGGATCTGCATCAAGGCCGGGTTCGCCCAGATGCCCAAGGAGTCGAACTGGATCCAGCTCTATGCCGTCTCCACGCTCTGCGGCATCGGCTTCACCATGAGCCTCTTCATCGGCGGTCTCGCCTTCGAGCTGACGGACTTCAAGGCGCCCGTGCGCCTGGGCGTGCTGACCGGCTCCATCGTCTGCGCGCTCTTGGGCTATGCCTTGTTCCGTTTCGGCAGCGAAAGGACGGCCGGGGAAAGGCCGGTGCAGTCGCAAGCCTTCTAGGTCTCCTTTAGTCGCATCGCCCGCAGGCGCTGGCTAGAGCAGATCAGGGTTCGACTGAATCGCCAAAGGCGATCCATCAAACCCGGTGAATCTGCTCTAGCAATTTGATGCCGAGCGGATTCACATGTTTTGCCGGAACCGCGAAGCGTTTCCGTCAAAACATGATCCGCTCTAGGCGCGGACAGACCCCAGGAAAGGTCGTTTTCTGGGCCGTGCCCTCAGGTGATGTGACGCATCCTGATCTGATTGGCCCGCTGTTCGACCGCGTGGCCCTCCCGCGAGGTCGGCCGGGGCACGACCTCCGCCACGGAGTCCTCGAGCTTGCGCCGTTCGCCTTTCGGGATTCTGTCCTCGAGACTGTCGAGCTTCTCGGCCACCGACTGCCAGAACCAGTAGCGCTGCTCGATCGACAGCCTGTCCCAGTTCTGGACCTGGGCCCGGGCCATGGTCTTATCCGACACGCCCTCGTAGAAGCTGTCGAGCCAGGAGGCCTCGATGCTGCCGAGGAAGGCGACGTGATGCTGCTTCGGCACGCCTTCCACCCGTTCGCTCTCGCAGAGGACCGCTTTCAGCCGGGTCTCGTAGAGCACCCGGCCGTCTTCCAGCTCGAAGCCGTAGCTGCACTTGTTGCCCGGGACCGGAACCGAAACCGTGTGCCATCCGGGGCTGAGATCCTGTCCGAACAGACGCCGCCGGATCTCGCAATCCTCCTGGGTATAGTGCACGGCGTGCTCGATCCGCGGGCAGTCGCAGATGCTGCAGAGCTTGTGAGAACGCAGGCCCGAATTGAGCTTCGAAAGGCCCAGGTGGGCCTTGCGGATCTCGGATTTCTGCCAGCGGACGAACATTCTGTAGTGTATCACTTTAAGAGGGTTGCGTTCCAGAATAATACACTACCCGAAACATCGTTAAGAGAATGAAACAATTAAGTTAAGGAACCTATATCGTGAAGTCCGGCACGCTGGCGGCGCGGGAAATCCCCTCCCGCCCGGCACGGTCGCAGAGGTCCTGGACGGTCAGGCTGTCCAGCCGTTCCATGGCCTCCTTGAGCGTTTCGTCCAGAGCCGGCCGCACCACCTTGCCGGCGAGTGCGGAGCCGTCGTCGTCGCCGGAATCCGCGTTGTCGAGACGCTGCACCACGCGCACGATCTCGCCGACGCTGATCCGGCGGCGCTCCCGCGTCAGGTTGTAGCCGCCCCGGGGCCCTCGGTGGCCCGAAAGGATGCCGTCGTGAACCAGCTGCTGAAGCACCTGCTCGAGATAGCGGCGGGGAATGCCCTGACGCTCTGAGATCTCGGACGAGCGCACCGGGCCGCTTCCGCCGTGATAGGCGATATCGACGACCGCTTCGATGGCGTGGATCAGCTTCCTGCTCGGCCGGAGCATGCTTCCCCTCAGCCGCCCGGCCGGTCGGTGGCCTTGGCGTCCAGACCGGTCGAGCCGAAGCCGCCGGTCCCGCGTGCGCTGGGCTCGAGACCTTCCGCCCGGCGCCACGCGGCCCGTTCGACCGGCGCCACGACCATCTGGGCGATCCGGCTGCCCCGGGTCACTGTGAAGGGCGCGTTGCCGTGGTTCACCAGGATGACGCCGACCTCACCCCGGTAGTCCGCGTCGATCGTGCCCGGCGCGTTGAGCACCGTCACCCCGTGCTTGAGGGCGAGGCCCGAGCGCGGCCGGACCTGGGCCTCGTAACCGCTGGGCAGGGCGATCGCCAGGCCGGTGGGGACCAACAGGCGCTGGCCCGGCTCGATGACCGCGTCGCGCTCCACCGCGGCGAGCAGATCCATCCCCGCGCTCTCCGCCGTCTCGTAGCGCGGCAGATCGAGATCCCGGCCGTGGGGCAGATAGGTGACGGCAATCTCGACGCTTGTCATCAACGGGCGGACCCCTCGTCGCCGTCGAATGCCGCCGCGATCCGCTGGGCCAGACGTTCCGCCACGTCCTGTTTGCTCATGCGCGGCCAGTCTTCGACCCCGGTACCGTCGATCAGGTGGATCTTGTTCTCCGCCCCGCCGAAAGTGCCGCTGGCCGGCGAGACGTCATTGGCCAGGAGCCAGTCGCATCCCTTGGCCTTCAGCTTGGCCTTGGCATGGTCGACCACATTTTCGGTTTCCGCCGCGAAGCCAACGACGATGCGCGGCCGCAGATTGCCGGCCGCCGAGAGCGTCCGCAGGATGTCCGGGTTGGTCGCGAACTCGAGCTTGGGAGTCTTGGCCCCGTTCTTCTTCAGCTTCTGTCCGGCCGGTGCCTTGACCCGCCAGTCGGAAACCGCGGCGGCGCAGACAGCCACGTCGACGGGCAGCGCGGCTTGGCAGGCCGCGTGCATCTGTTCCGCCGATTCCACCGAGACCACAGCGACGCCCGGCGGATCGGCCAAGGCCGTCGGCCCGGAGACCAGCGTCGTCTCGGCGCCCAGCCGTGTGAGCGCGGCCGCCACTGCGTGCCCCTGCTTGCCCGAGGAGCGGTTGGCGATATAGCGCACGGGGTCGATCGCCTCGTGGGTCGGCCCGCTGGTTACCAGGGCGCGGCGACCGCTGAGCGGCGCGGCGGCCGCAAAATAGGTCTCGATCGCCGCCAAGATCTCCGCGGGCTCGGCCATGCGGCCGAAACCGTACTCGCCGCAGGCCATGTCGCCCTCGTTCGGCCCAACGATCCTGACACCGCGCTCCCTGAGCAGGGCGAGATTGTCCTGGGTCGCCGGGTGTTCCCACATGCGCACGTTCATGGCCGGTGCCGCGAGCACCGCCTTGTCGGTCGCCAGCAGGGCGGTCGAGGCGAGGTCGTCGGCCCTGCCGGTCGCCATCTTGCTCAAGAGGTCGGCGGTCGCCGGCGCCACCACCACGAGGTCGGCCTCGCGCGAGAGGCGGATGTGGCCGAGCTCCGATTCGTCGGTCAGGGAGAAGAGGTCGCCGTAGACCCTGTCCTCGGTCAGCGCCGCCACCGAGAGCGGCGTCACGAACTGCCCCGCCGCCTCGGTCATGACGGCGCGCACGGATGCGCCGCGCTCGCGCAGGCGACGGATCAGGTCCAGACACTTGTAAGCGGCGATCCCGCCCGCAATGACCAGGAGGATCCGTTTACCGTGCAGCATCGAAACGCAACCGAGCAGGGTGGTTCGGACGCGGCACACCTTAGGTCCAAGGCCGAGACCTGGCAAGCGAGCCCCCGAAATGCCGAGGCCGCGCAGGCCGGGCTTAACCAAGGATCCCAACAATTGTTTCACATTTGGCCGTCATCCTGGGGCTCGGCTCGATAAGAAGCCATAAAAATCAGAATGATAGAACAAGAACGGAGGAGCAAGCAGTGACCAGTCTTGCACTTGGAGACAGGAAGGCTGACGCCCAAGCCTTAAGCACCGCGGCAGCGACCGTCACCGTCTTCGTCGGATTTCCGGTCCTCTTCTTCGCCTTCGGCATCCTCGCGCTCGGCGCCTCGGCGATCCTGGCCGCGGCCCTCGGGCCGACCGCCGGCGCCGCCCCAGGGGCGCCGCTCGCCCCGGCGGGCGGCCGGCTGGCGGTCGATCTCGGCGTGGCGGCGGCCAATTTCCTGGTCGCCTGGACCGTCCTCTCGCTCGCCCAACGCCTGTTCCGGGGCGCCCGTCATCGCCTGACGCTGTTCACCTTCGCCGCGGGCTACACCGTCCTGGCGGGCGCGGTCACGTTGACCACCGAGATCAATCTCGGCTGGTCCGTGACCGGCGTCCTGGTCGCCTGCGCCCTGCGCTTCGTTCACATGTCGGCCGTCGAGCTTCGATAGAGCCGCCGGTCCTTCACGCGAAGAGCCACAGGGCGAAGAGCAGGGCGACCGCGGCCCAGAGCGCCAGTTGCCCGGACGGCAGGCGGAGCGCCGGCGGGCTCGGGAGCGCCCCGCCCGTGTCGAGCCGAAGGCTGCCTCTGGCCAGGGTCTCGGTCGCCAGCTGCAGATTGCGCACCGCGCGGGGCAGGTTCTCCAACGAGCTGGTCAGATCCTCCACCGTATCGCGCAGCCGCGCCTCCGGGCCCCGGTTCTCGCGCATCCAGTCCTCGATCAGCGGCTGAGCCAGCGTCCAGATGTTGAGCGAGGGGTCGAGGCGGCGGCTGACGCCCTCGGCCATGACCATGTTCTTCTGCAGCAGGAGCAGCTGGGGCTGCACGGCCATCTGGAACGACTCGGTCAGCTGGAAAAGCTGCGCCAGCAGATGGGCGAAGGAGATTTCATTGAGCGAACGTCCGAAGATCGGCTCGCAGACCGAGCGCAGCGCCCGGGCAAAGGTCGGGAGGTCGGCGTCGGACGGCAGGTAGCCGGCGTCGGCGTGGACTTGGGCGAGGCGCCGATAGTCCCGGGCCAGGGTCGCCAGAAGCATGTCCGCCAGGAAGTAGCGGGTGTTCCGGTCGAGCTGGCCCATGATGCCGAAGTCGACGGCGCCGATGTTGCCGTCGGCGTCGACGAACATGTTTCCCGGGTGCTGGTCGCCGTGGAAGAAGCCGTCCCGGAAGACCTGCTTGAAGAAGATCGCCGCCGCCTTGGAGAGCACGTCGCGCAGGTCATGTCCCGCGGCGAGCAGAGCGCCTCGGTCGTCGAGGCGGATGCCGCTCAGCCGGCCCTGGGTCAGGACCCGCCGGGCGCTCCGCTGCCAGTCGACCGGCGGCACGCGGTAGCTGGGATCGTCAGCGAAGTTCTCGGCCAGCTGCGAAGCGGCGGCGGCCTCCATGCGCAGGTCCATCTCGACCTGGACGGTCGTTTCGAACAAGGCGACCACCTCGACCGGTTTCAAGCGGCGCAGTCGCGGCTGGCTGTTCTCGGCCAGGCGCGCCAGGGCGTAGAACAGCTGCAGGTCACGGGCGAAGGCCCGCTCCACCCCGGGCCGCAGAATCTTGACCGCCACCTCGCGGCCCGGCGTTCCCTCCGCCTCGCGGGTGACCGCGAAGTGCACCTGGGCAATCGACGCCGCCGAGACGGGCGTTTCATCGAACTCCGCGAAGAAGCTCTCCAGCGGGCCGCCCAGTTCGCGCTCGATGGTCGCGCGGGCCTGGGACGCGGGGAACGGCGGCAGGCGGTCCTGCAGCCGGGCGAGATCGGCCGCCATCTCCTCGCCGAGCAGATCGGCCCGGGTCGAGAGGAACTGGCCCAGCTTGACGAAGCTCGGCCCCAGTTCCGTGAGCGCCCGGGCCAGTTTCTCGCCGGGGCGTCCGCTGGAGCGCGACAGCGACAGGCGGCGCGCGAACCAGGCGACTCCCGGGGCGACGCCCGACTCCTCCAGGGGTGCCAGAGCGTCGTGGCGCGCCAGGGTCCGCGCGATGGCGGCCAGACGGAACAGGAGGCGTGGCGCTCCGAAGAGCCCGGAGCCGGCGCTGGGACGGGGCATTAGAGTCGCCAGGCGGTGTGCAGGGCGGCGATGCCGCCTGTCAGATTGCGGTAGCACACCATGTCGAAGCCGGCCTTGGCGATCTTACGGCAGAGCGCTTCCTGCGCGGGGAAGCGGCGAATGCTTTCCACCAGATAGGCATAGGCGTCGCGGTCGCCGGCGACGGCGGCGCCCATGGCCGGCAGGACGCGAAAGGAGTAGAGGTCGTAGAGCTGCGCCAGGACCGGGAGCACCACCTGGCTGAACTCGAGGCAGAGGAACCGGCCGCCGGGTCTGAGCACGCGCCGGGCCTCGGCCAGGGCGAGGTCGATGTCGGTGACGTTCCTGAGCCCGAAGGCGATGGTGTAGGCGGTGACGCTGCGGTCGGGCAGCGGCAGGCTCTGGGCGTCGCCGCACAGCCAGGCGAGCCGGTCGGACAGCCCGCGCTCCGCGGCCCGGTCCCGGCCGGCGGCGAGCATGCCCTCGGTCAGGTCGCACACCAGGATCGGCTCGCGCAGCCCTTCACCGAGCCGCTCGGCCACCCGGAAAGCGATATCTCCGGTGCCGCCTGCGACGTCGAGCAGGCGCAGGTCCGGCCTCGGGTCGAGGCGGTCGACCAGGGCCTCCTTCCAGAGCCGGTGGACCCCGCCGGACATGAGATCGTTCATCAGGTCGTAGCGCCCGGCGACCCGCTCGAACAGGCCGCGCACGCGCGCACCCTTCTCCGCCGCGGCGATCTCGCGGAAGCCGAAGTGGGTGGTCGGGTCCTTCTCGGCCGCCGCCCCGCGGGGCGGCGGTTCCTGCCGGCTTGACTCCGCCGAGCGAAGACCCGATACCGCGCGCCTTGAACCCCTGCCGTTCATGGGCGGAACATAGCGCGGGCTTACCGGTCACGCTACTCTGCCTGCGAGCCTGCGAAGCGAGGCCATGCCCGAGCTGCCAGAAGTCGAAACCGTCGTCCGCGGCCTGCGCCCGCGCCTCGAAGGCCGCAGGCTGCAACGCGTCGAGCAGAATTGCGAGAGCCTGCGCTTCCCGCTGCCGCCGGCCTTCGCGACGCGCCTCTCGGGCCGCCGCGTGCTCTCGATATCGCGGCGCGCCAAGTACATGCTGTTCCACCTGGACCGGGAAGAAGTCCTGCTGTGCCACCTCGGCATGAGCGGCCGCATGGTGCTCAGCCGGGACCCGAAGGCGCCGCCGGCGCCGCACGACCATATCGTTTTCACCACCGACGCCGGGGACGAGATCCGTTTCAACGACGCGCGGCGCTTCGGCATGATGGATCTGGTGGCCGAGAGCGCCCTGCCCGCGCATCGGCTGCTGCGCGATCTCGGCCCCGAGCCGCTCGGTAACCGCTTCAGCGGCCCGGTCCTGGCCCAGTCCCTGCGTGGCAAGCGCACACCGATCAAGGCGGCGCTGCTCGACCAGAAGGTGGTGGCCGGCCTCGGCAACATCTACGCCTGCGAATCGCTCTATTTTGCCGGGCTCTCGCCGCGCCGCCTCGCCTACACGGTTCAGGGGCGCCGTGCCGAGCGCCTGGCCGGCGCGATCCGCGACGTCCTGAACCGTGCTGTCGAGGCCGGCGGCTCGAGCTTGCGGGACTATGTGCAGGCCAGCGGCGAGCTGGGCTATTTCCAGCACCAGTGGGCGGTCTACGACCGCGAGGGGCAAGCCTGTCCCGATTGCGACTGCGCGCCGGCGCCGGACGGCGGCATTCGCCGGCTGGTGCAGTCCAACCGCTCGACTTTCTATTGTCCAAGGCGCCAGCGCTAGGGTAGTTAGGCCCCCATGAAACGACCGACTGCCAGCACGCGTGTCCGCCTGGCGTGCGCCGTCCTCGCCGCGGTCCTGCTCGGCGCCGCGGCGGCGCCGGCGGCGGCTCAGCAGCCTGGCTACGTCACCCAGGTCGAGGATCTCCCATTGATGCCCGGACTGACCGAGGTGGCGGACGCCGGCCTGGTGTTCGATCAGCCGGCCGGGCGGATCGTCGAGGCCTACGCCCAAGGCCAGGTCACGCGCGAAGAGGTGCTCGACTTCTACCGCAGCGCTCTGCCGCCGCTCGGCTGGAAGACTCTCGACACGCTGCGCTTCGGTCGCGAAGGCGAGACCCTGACCCTCGATTTTCTCAACGCGCGCGATCGCCTGATCGTCCGCTTCAGCTTGACGCCCGGATAACTGCCGCCCCCCAACCACCGGCACCGCTCCGGCGGGCGCCGGGCAACCCGAACCCGGAGGAACCTGCCGACATGGCCTATGAGCACATTCTGGTCGAGACCCGCGACAAGGTGGGCTTGATCACCCTGAACCGCCCCAAGGCCCTCAACGCTCTCTGCGCCGCCCTGATCGACGAGCTCGCCAAGGCGCTCGACGATTTCGAAGCCGACGAGACGATCGGGTGCATCGTGCTAACCGGTTCGGAGAAGGCCTTCGCGGCGGGCGCCGACATCAAGGAGATGCGCGACAAGACCTACATGGAGGCCTACCTGGAGGACTTCATTACCGAGGGCTGGGAGCGCCTGTCGCACACCCGCAAGCCGGTCATCGCGGCGGTCGGCGGCTACGCGCTCGGCGGCGGCTGCGAGATCGCCATGATGTGCGACATGATCATCGCGGCCGAGACCGCCAAGTTCGGCCAGCCGGAAATCACCCTCGGCACCATCCCGGGCTCGGGCGGGACCCAGCGCCTGACACGCTTCGTCGGCAAGTCGAAGGCCATGGACCTCTGCCTGACCGGCCGCATGATGGACGCCCAGGAGGCCGAGCGCTGCGGGCTCGTCGCGCGGGTGGTCCCCGCCGAGTCGCTGCTCGACGAGGCCTTGGCGGCGGCCCGGACCATCGCCGGCCTGTCCCGGCCCAGCGTGCTGATGGCCAAGGAAGCGGTCAACCGGGCCTACGAGACGACCCTCGCTGAGGGCATCCGCTTCGAGCGCCGCCTGTTCCACTCGACCTTCGGGACCGAGGATCAGAAAGAGGGCATGAGCGCCTTCGCCGAGAAGCGGAAGCCTGACTGGAAGCACCGCTGATCGGCCGTCGGACCCTGAAACTGGAGCGGGCCGCGATCTGCTCTGGGGGCGGGCTCTGCGTCGCCGAGCTCGCTTGACGGGGCTCGGGGGCGGGTCTATAACGCCGGGCTTTCCGTCACCCGCGTCGTAACAGGACAGATCGAGAACCATGGCCCACCACAAGTCCGCCAAGAAGCGGATCCGGCGCAACGCGCGGCGCGCCGAGATGAATCGTTCGCGCATCGGCCGCATCCGCACCTTCGTGAAAAAGGTGGAGACGGCCATATCCAGCGGCGACAAAGAGAGTGCCGCGGCCGCCTTGAAGGACGCCCAGCCGGAATTGCACCGGGGCGTGACCAAGGGCGTGCTGCACCGGAACACGGCGGGACGCAAGATTTCCCGGTTGAACGCCGCCATCAAGTCGATGAGCTAGACTTGGCCGACGGCCCCCGTGCCGTCGCAGCCACCCGACCAACCCACCGCAGTCGTTTACCCCGAGGTGCGCCAACGCAGCGCCGGCAAACGCTTGGTGTGCCCGCGTTTTGGCGGGTTTCTGCCGTTTGGAAGCGGTCCGAACAGGGGAATTTTTCTCCGTTCTCCTTTCAGACCTGTTGCAAGGGGAAGATGTGACAGGTACATTAACCAAGGAGGCTACCTGGGGCTCTATAAGTAAAAATACGGTCAAAACAAATAGAATTCACCCGAGACGGGGGAAATTCTAAGTAGCCAGGTACGGGCATCAGTAATTGGGGCCATTTGCACGCGATTGCTCTTAAACCCATGGGCTTCTGTCCTTGGGAACGGAGGTGGTTTGTCCGACGAAACGGCTCGGGTCAACGATCTGGGTCGATAGGAGGAGTACTACGGATAGATGGACGATGCCTTGTCGTGCGTAATGACCTCCCCGCGAGGTCACGGTCTCAGGTTTCACGGTTCCGAGGTCCCCGAGGCGCTCGCGCGCGGCCGGTCGGCAGATCGCGTGGGTTGGACGAGAGAACAGGTCTTTTGTTGAGGGGGCTAGACGGATGTCTGTTGGCCAGATTGATTCCACCACCCAGGCACTCTGGACGCGGGTACGCGGACGTCTGCGCGCCGAGGTCGGCGAAGCGGCATACCGGAGTTGGCTGAAGCCTCTGGTCCTGGTCGGCGCGAAGGAGGGCGCGGTCCGGCTGGCCGTGCCGACGCGCTTCATGCGGGACTGGGTCAAGAAGAACTACGCCGAGCAGATCTTCGAGCTCTGGGGCGACGAGGACGGGGTGATCCGCAAGATCGACATCGTCGTTCAATCGCCGGTGCGCCCGCACCCCAAGCCCGGAGTCGAGCGGGCGGGGATTGCGTCCCGGGCCGAGCGGCGCAACGGCGCGCGCGGCCCCGACGCGGTCGAGCCCGGCGATTCAGGGCTCTACGATACGGTCAGCCGCGCCAGCCGGCCCGAGATCAGCGCGCCGCTCGACCCCCGCTTCATCTTCAAGAACTTCGTCGTCGGCAAGCCGAACGAGCTCGCCTACGCCGCCGCACGGCGGGTCGCGGAGGCCAAGACAGTCCCCTTCAATCCGCTGTTCCTCTATGGCGGCGTCGGACTCGGTAAGACCCATCTGATGCACGCCATCGCGCACCACATCAAGCAGCGGGAGCCGAAGCGCCGGATCATCTACCTATCGGCCGAGAAGTTCATGTACCAGTTCGTCCGGGCGCTGCGCACCAAGGACACCATGGCCTTCAAGGACGAGTTCCGCTCGGTCGACGTGCTGATGATCGACGACGTCCAGTTCATCGGCGGCCGCGAGGCCACCCAGGAGGAATTCTTCCACACCTTCAACACACTGGTCGACCACAACCGGCAGGTCGTGATCTCCGCGGACAAGAGCCCGTCCGACCTGGAAGGCGTGGAAGAGCGTATGCGCTCACGGCTCGGCTGGGGCCTCGTGGCCGACATACATCCCACAACCTACGAGCTGCGCCTCGGCATCCTTCAGGCCAAGGCGGAGCAGTTGTCGGCCGACATCCCGGAGAAGGTGTTCGAGTTCCTGGCCCACACGATCACCTCGAACATCCGCGAGCTGGAGGGCGCGCTCAACCGGATCGTCGCCCACGCCACCCTGGTCGGCCGGCCGATTACGCTCGAGGCGACACAGGAGGTCCTGCACGACCTGCTCCGGGCGAACGATCGGCGCGTGACCATCGAGGAGATCCAGAAGCGGGTCGCCGAGCACTTCAACATGCGGGTTTCGGACATGCATTCGGCGCGACGCGCCCGCGCGGTCGCGCGCCCGCGCCAGGTCGCGATGTATCTGGCCAAGCAATTGACCTCGCGCTCGCTGCCCGAGATCGGCCGGAAATTCGGCGGCCGGGACCATACCACGGTGATGCACGCGGTCCGGAAGATCGAGGAGTTGAAGTCCACCGACAACGGCTTCGCCGAGGATGTCGAGCTGCTGCGGCGGATGCTCGAAGGCTAGAGCAGATCTGCCATCCTCTAAACATCTGAATTCGCTCTAAACTTTTGATGGATAGCGGGTTCGCGCGCGGGGAAACGGAGGGTTTGCCGGGCCGTCGGCGGCGCCCGGTTAAGCGGCAATAAAGCTTACCATTCCGGACACCTGTGCTATAGTGTTCAACCGTTCCGGAAAGCCTGGATTCGGCTCTCTTCATTTCGGCATAGGGGCGGTGATCGCTGGGCCGTTATCGGCGGCCGATCGAGTGTTGGAAGCGGATCCCCTGACGCTATGCAGAGTTCAAGACACGATACCTAGGACACCATGAAGCTGACGATCGAACGCGCGGCGCTCCTGCGGGCGCTCGCCCACGTGCAAAGCGTGGTCGAACGGCGCAACACCATCCCCATCCTGTCCAACGTCCTGTTGGAAGCCGCTGGCGACCGCCTGACCCTCTGCGCCACGGATATGGACCTGACGGTGGTCGAGCAGGTCGATGCCGACATCGCCGACGCGGGCGCGACGACAGCCCCGGCCCACACGCTCTACGACATCGTCCGCAAGCTGCCCGACGGGTCGCAGATCGGCCTGGAGACCAGCGGCGAAGCGGGACAGATGACCCTGAACGCGGGCCGCTCCACCTTCCGGCTGTCGACCCTGCCACGCGAGGACTTCCCCAGCACCGGCGCGGAGAGCCTGCCCCAGAGCTTCGCCCTGGACTCGGCCGAGCTGCGCAACCTGATCGATCGGACCCGCTTCGCGATCTCGACCGAGGAAACCCGCTACTACCTGAACGGCATTTACCTGCACTGCACCGCGTCGAACGATCTTCCCGTGCTGCGCGCGGTCGCGACCGACGGGCACCGCCTGGCACGCTTCGAGATGCCCCGGCCCGAGGGCGCCGAGGACATGCCCGGAGTCATCGTGCCGCGCAAGACGGTGGCCGAGCTGCGCAAGCTGATCGACGAGAGCGAGCAGACGATCGCCGTCAGCCTGTCGGAAACCAAGGTGCGCTTCGCCTTCGATTCGACGGAGCTGACCTCCAAGCTGATCGACGGCACCTTCCCCGACTACGAGCGGGTCATCCCGGCCAACAACGACAAGGTGATGGGCGTCGACCGCAAGGCCTTCTCCGCCGCCGTCGACCGGGTCTCGACGATCTCGACCGAGAAGAGCCGGGCGGTGAAGCTCTCGATGGCCGACGGCAGCCTGAGCCTCTCCGCGACCAGCCCCGATGCGGGCAGCGCGACCGAGGAGGTGGAGATCACCTACGGCGGCGAGCCCTTGGAGATCGGCTTCAACTCGAACTACCTGCTCGACATCGCCCGGCAGATCGAAGGCGAGAATGCCGAGTTCTCCCTGAAGGACGCCGCCTCGCCGACCATCGTTCGCGACATCGCAGATGCCAGCGCGCTCTATGTCCTCATGCCCATGCGGGTCTGAGGGAGCGCGCCGGTAACGTGAGCGTGGCGGAAACCACATCGCTCGACCGCGAGCGGCCGGAGCCTGCGGCGGAACGGCTGCCGGGGCGTGCGGCGCCGAGCTGGATCCGCCAAGTCACGCTGACCGACTTTCGCTGCTACGGCCGCGCCGCGCTGAGCGCGGACGGTCGCCCGGTGGTGCTCTGCGGACCCAACGGCGCCGGCAAGACCAACTTCCTCGAGGCGCTCTCCTTTCTGGCTCCCGGAAGGGGCCTGCGCGCGGCCAAGCTGCCGGAAGTGGCGCGCATGGCGCCGGGCGAGCGCGAAAGCGCACGCCCCTGGGCCGTGGCGGCCGTGCTGGAGACCCCGGAGGGACCGCGCCGCCTCGGCACGGGGCGGGATCCGGCGCAGGAATCGGCCAAGCGCGAACGGCGCGTGGTCAAAGTCGACGGCGTCGCCGTGAAGGGCCAGCAGGCGCTCGGCGAGACCGCCGCTATGGTCTGGCTGACGCCGCAGATGGACGGCCTGTTCCGCGACGGCGCCTCGGCTCGCCGGCGCTTTCTCGACCGCCTGGTCTATGGCTTCGACGCCGCCCACGCCGGTCGCGTCGCGGCCTACGAGCAGGTCCTCAGGGAACGCGGCCGCCTGCTCAAGAGCGGCGCCGGCGACCACGACTGGCTGAGCGCCCTGGAAGAGTCGGCCGCCGGCCACGGCGTCGCCATCGCCGCCGCCCGGCGCCAGTTCGTCGCCAGGCTGGCCGCCGCCTGCGCGGCCGGCGTCGGCCCCTTCCCACGGGCGCGCCTGGGGCTGATCGGCGAGATCGAGTCCTGGCTCGGCGAGGGCGCGGCCCTGGAGACGGAGGAGCGCTTCCGGCAACAGCTCGCCGCCAACCGCCGGTCCGACGCGGAGAGCGGCACGACCGCCTGCGGCCCGCACCGCAGCGACCTCGCGGTCGAGGACATGGAGCGCGGCGTGGCGGCGGCGCTCTCCTCGACCGGCGAGCAGAAGGCGCTGCTGATCTCGATCGTCCTGGCCCACGCGCGCCTACTTGCCGCCGAGCGCGCGACCACGCCCATCCTGCTGCTCGACGAGGTCGTCGCGCACCTGGACGAGCGCCGCAGAGGGGCGCTGTTCGACGAGCTCCTGGCGCTCGGCTGCCAGGCTTGGCTGACCGGCACCGACCGGGCGTTGTTCGAAGCGCTCGGGCCAGCGGCCCAGTTTTACGAGGTGCGCGCCGCCCAGATCGCGGCCCTCGACGATACCCGTTCCGTTTCTCAAAGCCTGTAGTGATCATGACCCAGCAAACAGAGCCCCAAGCACCCAAGGACAAGGAGCACGACGACGCCTACGGCGCCGAGTCGATCAAGGTCCTCAGGGGATTGGAAGCGGTGCGCCGCCGGCCCGGCATGTACATCGGCGACACCGACGACGGCTCCGGCCTGCACCACATGGTCTACGAAGTGGTCGACAACTCGATCGACGAATCGCTGGCCGGCCACTGCGACCGAATCGAGGTGACGCTGAACGGCGACGGCTCGGTCACCGTGCTCGACAACGGCCGGGGCATCCCCGTCGACGTCATGGAAGAGGAAGGCGTTTCCGCCGCCCAGGTCATCATGACCCAGCTGCACGCGGGCGGGAAGTTCGACCAGAACTCCTACAAGGTCTCCGGCGGGTTGCACGGCGTCGGCGTGTCGGTGGTCAACGCGCTTTCCGAGAGCCTGACGCTGCGCATCTGGCGCGACGGTCAGGAACACAGCATGACCTTCTCGAACGGCGAGGCGGAGGCGCCGCTCGCCGTGGTCGGCGACTGCGAAGACGTCACCGGCACGGAGATCACCTTCCTGCCGTCGCCCAAGACCTTCTCGAACATCGAGTACGACTTCTCGACCCTGGAGCACCGCCTGCGCGAGCTCGCCTTCCTCAACTCCGGGGTCCAGCTCACCCTGATCGACGCCCGGCACGCCGAGCCGAAGGTGGTCGAGATGCACTACGAGGGCGGCCTGGAAGCCTTCGTGAAGTACCTCGACCGGACCAAGACGGCGCTGATCTCGCCGCCGATCCTGGTCAAGACCGAGCACGAGGGGATCGGCGTGGAGGCCGCCCTGCAGTGGACCGACAGCTATCACGAGTCGGTGCTCTGCTTCACCAACAACATCCCGCAGCGCGACGGCGGCACCCACCTGGCCGGCTTCCGCAGCGCCCTGACCCGCCAGATCAACAGCTACGCGACGGCCCAGGGCCTGATGAAGAAGGAGAAGGTCACCCTGACGGGCGACGACGCCCGCGAAGGCCTGACCTGCGTCCTCTCGGTCAAGGTGCCCGATCCCAAGTTCTCCAGCCAGACCAAGGACAAGCTCGTGTCGTCGGAGGTCCGGCCGGTGGTCGAGAGCGTGATCGCCGAGCGCCTCGATCAGTACTTCGAGGAGCACCCCGCCCAGACCAAGCGCATCGTCGCCAAGGTGGTCGAGGCGGCGGCGGCGCGCGAGGCAGCGCGCAAGGCGCGCGAGCTGACCCGGCGCAAGAGCGCGCTCGACGTCTCTTCGCTGCCCGGCAAGCTGGCCGACTGCCAGGAGCGGGATCCCGCGCGATCGGAACTCTTCCTGGTCGAGGGCGATTCGGCGGGCGGCTCGGCCAAGCAGGGGCGCGACCGCCGGTTCCAGGCCATCCTGCCGCTGAGAGGCAAGATCCTCAACGTGGAGCGCGCCCGCTTCGACAAGATGCTCTCCTCGGCCGAGATCGGCACCCTGATCACCGCGCTGGGCACCGGGATCGGCGCCGACGAGTTCAACCTCCAGAAGCTGCGCTACCACAAGGTCATCATCATGACCGACGCCGACGTCGACGGCAGCCATATCCGCACGCTCCTGCTGACCTTCTTCTTCCGCCACATGCCCCAGATCATCGAGCAGGGGCACCTCTACATCGCGCAACCGCCGCTCTATCACGCCAAGAAGGGCGATTCCCGGCGCTATCTCAAGGACGACCGCGAGCGCGAGGCCTTCCTGATCGAGAACGGCACCAAGGACGCGGTGCTCGAGTGCAGGACCGACGCCCAGGTCGCGGGAGCGGAGCTTCTCGAACTGGTCCAGCAGGGCCTGCGCGCCAAGCACTTGATCGACCCCCTGGTCCGGCGCGTGCGCAGCCGGGACGTCGCGGTCCAGGCCGCCATCGCCGGCGCGCTCAATCCCGATCTGCTGACCGACGAGGCCCAGGCGGCGGAGGCGGCAAACCAGATCGCCCGGCGGCTCGACGACCTGGCGCCGGAGGCCGAGCGCGGCTGGCAGGGCGCCGTGGACGCCGACCGCGGACTCAGCTTCACGCGCAGCCTGCGCGGCGTGACCGAGCACTACCTGATCGACCGCGCCCTGATCCGCTCTTCGGAGGCGCGCGCCCTGAACGACATGGCGGCCGACCTGTGGCGGGACTACGAGCACCACGCCACGCTGCGCCAGAAGGATCAGGAATACCGGGTGACCGGCCCGCTCGATTTGATCGAGGCGATCTTCGAGCTGGGCGCCAAGGGCCAGGTGATCAGCCGTTACAAGGGACTGGGCGAGATGAACCCGGAGCAGCTCTGGGAGACCACCCTGGATCCCGAGGTGCGCACCCTGCTGAAGGTCGAGATCAAGCACGCCGACGACGCCGAGGACATCTTCTCGACCCTGATGGGCGACGTGGTCGAGCCGAGGCGCGAGTTCATCCAGACCCACGCCCTGGAAGTCGCCAACCTGGATATCTAGCGCGGTCCCCGCGGAGCAGCGGATCCGTCCGCGCTTGGCGGGGCGCGCGCCGCCCAAGGTTGATTGTGGCCATTCGACCCGAGAGCGCTTAGATAGACAGAGATGCCGCGCCGGAAGAAAAGCGGGAAGATTCGCTGGACCTCGGTCGAGCCAAAGCCCAAGCGTTCGCTGCTGGGCCGCGTTCTGGCGTGGTGCGTGATCATCCTGATCTGGGGGACGCTCGGGGTCGCGTCGGTCGTCGGCTGGTACGCCTACAACCTGCCGGACGTTACCATGATCGGTTCCGGCCGCCAGCCCAACATCACGATCCTGGCTTTGGACGGCACGCAGCTCGCGGCGGTCGGTGACATCCACGGCGAGACCGTCGTCCTCCGCGAAGTCTCGCCCAATCTGACCAAGGCCCTGATCGCGATCGAAGACCGCCGATTCTACGAGCACAGCGGCATCGACCCCCGCGGCCTCGCCCGCGCCATGCTGGCGAACCTGAAGGCCGGGCGCATCGTCCAGGGCGGCTCGACGATCACCCAGCAGCTGGCCAAGAACCTGTTCCTGACCCCGGAACGCACGATCCGGCGCAAAGTGCAGGAGGTTCTGCTCGCGCTCTGGATGGAACGGCACTTTACCAAGGACGAGATCCTCACGCTCTATCTCAACCGGGTCTACTTCGGCGGCGGCAACTACGGCGTCGACGCCGCCGCCCGGCGCTATTTCGACAAGGCCCCCGCCGACTTGACGGTCTACGAGGCGGCGCTGCTCGCCGGGCTGCTCAAGGCCCCGTCGCGATACAACCCGGCGACCAACGCGGCCGGCGCCGACCAGCGCACGGCCCTGGTGCTGTCATCCATGGTCCAGGCCGGCTTCCTGACCGCCGCGGAATCCGAGGCCGCGCTCGAGAACAAGACCGCGGCGCGCGGCGTTGCCCGCGGCCAGGCCCGGTACTTCACCGACTGGGTGCTGTCCCAGGTGCAGGACTACGTCGGGCCGACCGGGCGGGACCTTGTGATCCTGACCACGCTGAACGCCGAGCTTCAGGCCGTGGCCGAAGCGGAAACCGCGGGCCTTCTCGACGGACCGGGCAAGGAACTCGACGCCAGCCAGGCCGCCTTCGTCGCCCTGGACACCAGCGGCGCGGTGCGCGCCATGGTCGGCGGCCGCGACTACCGCAGCAGCCAGTTCAACCGCTCCGTCCAGGCCCTGCGCCAGCCCGGCTCGGCCTTCAAGCCCTTCATCTACCTTTCTGCGTTCGAGAGCGGCCGGACGCCCGATGACCGCTTCGTCGACGAACCGGTCACCTTGGACGGCTGGACGCCGCGCAACTACGACGACAAGTACCTGGGCGAGGTGACCCTCCGCGAGGCCTTCGCCCGCTCGCTCAACTCGGTCGCGGTCCGCGTGGCGCTGGAGTCCAGCCCGGAAGCGGTCGCCGCCATGGCGCGCCGCCTCGGCATCACCTCGCCAATCTCGGCCACGCCCAGCATCGCGCTTGGCACCTCGGAGGTCAGCCTGCTGGAGCTGACCGGCGCCTACGCCGCCTTCGCCAACGGCGGCGTCGGCGTCTGGCCCTACGGCATCGCGGAGATCCGGGACAGCAGCGGCCGCACGCTCTACCGCCGGTCGGGCGACGGCCCGGGCCAGTTGATTGCCGGGGAGGACGTCGACCAGATGACCGACGTCATGACCGCCACGGTCGAATGGGGCACCGGCAAGGCCGCCAACCCCGGCCGGCCCGCAGCCGGCAAGACCGGCACCAGCCAGGACTTCCGCGACGCCTGGTTCATCGGCTACACCGCCGATCTGGTCGGCGGCGCCTGGTTCGGCAACGACGACGGGACGCCCATGCGCCGCGTCACGGGGGGCGGGCTGCCGGCCAGGCTCTGGGCGCGGGTCATGACCCGCGGGCTGGCCGGCGTACCGTCCAAGCCGCTGCCGCGGGCTGGTGAAGGCGGCGGCGAAGGCCTGATCTCGCGCATTCTGCGCCGGCTGGGCGGCGACGGAACGGCATCCGATACCGCTGCCAACACTCGCTTCGGGCGCGAGGAAGGCGGCCCGCAACGCTGACCATCGGGTTCCGGCCCGGGTCGCTCAGGTGGACTCGCCGGCCGGCTTGCGGGCGAGCGTGAGCAGGCGGGCGGCCAGGGCGCCGAGGCTGACGATGGCGATCGCGGTCATCATGACCCGGGGCGTGCCGTCGTGCAGCCCGCCGACGGCGATCCCGACCAGGGCGGCGAAACCCATCTGAACGAAGCCGAGGAAAGCCGAGGCGGTGCCCGCCATCTCCTGGAACGGGCCGATGGCGCCGGCCAGCGCGTTGGGCAGCATCAGGCCGGCGGCAATCAGCACCGTGAAGACCGGCAGCAGTACCGCGGCCAAGTTGTAGACACCGGCCCAGGCGAGGGCGCCGCCGGCGCCGCCGCCGAGCAGGCCGACCAGGGCGCCGGCGGCGACCAGGCGCTCGAGCCCGAGTTTCATGGTCAAGCGTCCCGAGACGAAGGTGCCCAGCATGTAGCCGACCACCACGAAGGCGAAGCAGAGGCCGTAGCGGTCCGGGCTGAGGCCGAAGCCGTCGATCAGCACGAAGGCCGAGCCTGAGATGAAGGCGAAGATCGCGGCGTAGGTGCAGGCCGCGACCAGGACGTAGCCGAGGAACACCCGGTCGCGCGCCAGCCTCAGGTAGTTACGGGCCATGGGGCCCGGCCGGGTGGCGGTCGGATTGGGCCAGAGATTGGTTTCCGGCAGCACCAGGAGCAGAGCGCCGAGGGAGACCGCGCCGAAGGCGGTGAGCGCCAAGAAGTTGGCGCGCCAGCCGAAGGCAACCTCGATATAGCCGCCCAGGATCGGGCCGATCGCCGGCGCCAGCGCCATGGCCATGCCCATGTAGGAGAGCGCCCGCGCGGCGCCGGCCCGCCCGTGGATGTCGCGCACCACGGCCCGGCCCAGAACCACGCCGGCGCAGGCGCCGACCGCCTGACAGAACCGGGCGGCGATCAGAAAATCGATGCCCGGCGCCAGCGCGGCGGCGAGGCTCGCCGCGACGTAGAGGCTCAGCCCGAAGATCAGCACCGGCCGCCGGCCGAAGCGGTCGGACAGCGGTCCGTAGAAGATCTGGCTGACGGCGAAGCCTGCCAGAAAGACAGACAGGGTCAGCTGGACCTCGGCCGTGTCGCTGTCGAAGGCCTCGACGATCGCCGGCAGCGAAGGCAGGTAGAGGTCCGTCGAGATCGCGCCGAAGGCGACCAGCGCGGTGAGCAGAACGGTGACGGCCAGGCTTTCCGGGCGAAACATGGACCCCTCGAAATCGAAGCAAGTGGCCCTTTTCCAGCGGCCCCCCGATCCGGTTATAGTCGGGGGCCAGCACGCGGCCAAGGGAGGTGGCATGAAGCGGAGGACCGGCGAACCCTTTATGGCGGCGGACGCCTACGGCCGCTCGCTCAGCGGCTTCGGCGTCAACCTCCTGGTGCGTGACATAGCCCGGGCCGTGGCCTTCCAGACCGAGGTGCTGGGGGTCGAGCTGGTCTACGCCGATCCGGATTTCGCCGTGCTGCGCCACGGCGGGCACGAATGGATGCTGCACGCCGACCACACTTACGGCGGCCACCCGCTGCTGTCCCTGACCGGGGACGGGGCGATCCGCGGCGCCGGGGCCGAGCTCAGGCTCTACGGAATCGACCCCGACGAGGCCGAGGCGCGGGCCGAGGCGCGCGGCGACACGGTCCTGGCCGCAAGCGCCGACAAACCTCACGGCCTGCGCGAATGCTACCTCGCCGATCCCGACGGCTACATCTGGGTTCCCGGTACCGCGCTCGGCTGAGGCGGCCGGCGGTCCCCTACTTGGTAATGATCTCCGGCCCCATCAGGCTGATCGGCAGCCAGGTCGAGATCCATGGCACGTAGGTCACCAGGATCAGGAAGACGAACATGATGCCGAGCCAGGGCAGCGCCGCCTTGACCACGTTCATCACCGACATCTTGGAGACCCCGGCGGTGACGAAGAGGTTCAGGCCGACCGGCGGCGTGATCATGCCGATCTCCATGTTGACCACCATGATGATGCCCAGGTGGATCGGGTCGATCCCCAGCTCGACGGCGATCGGAAACACCAGCGGCGCGACGATGACCAGGAGACCCGAGGGCTCCATGAACTGGCCGCCGATGAGAAGGATCACGTTGACCACGACGAGGAAGAGGATCGGTCCCAGGCCGGCGGCGAGCATCGCCTCGGTGATCGCCTGAGGAATGCGCTCCTCGGTCAGCACGTGCTTCAGAATGAGCGCGTTTGCGATGATGAAGAGCAGCATCACGGTCAGCCGGCCGGCTTCCAGCAGGGTCTTCTGGGTATCCGGATGGGTCCAGACGGTCAGCAGGCTGGTCGGCTTCTTCAGCAGCGGGATCGGATCGCCGCCCTCGACGTAAAGGGGGCCCATGTCGCGATAGACGAAGTTGGCGATGAAGAAGGCATAGACCGCGGCGACCGCCGCCGCCTCTGTCGGCGTGAAGATGCCACCGTAGATGCCGCCCAGGATGATGATGATCAGCAGCAGGCCCCAGACGGCGTCCCGCGCCGAGGCCAGGATCTCGCCCCAGCCGGCCCAGTCCTGGGCCGGCAGGTTCTTGATCTTGGCCGCTACGTAGATCCCGATCATCAGCATCAGGCCGGCGACCAGCCCGGGGATGACGCCGGCGAGGAACATGCGGCCGACCGAGACGTCGGTCGCCGCCGCGTAGACCACCATGACGATGGAGGGCGGAATCAGGATGCCGAGGGTCCCGGCGTTGCAGATCACGCCCGAGGCGAATTCCTTGGTGTAACCGACCTGCACCATGCCGGCGATGACGATAGTGCCGATCGCCACAACCGTCGCCGGCGAGGAGCCGGAGAGCGCCGCGAACATCATGCAGGCGAAGACCGACGCGATGGCGAGCCCGCCCTGGAAATGGCCGACCACGGCGATCGCGAAGCGGATGATCCGCCGGGCCACCCCGCCGGTCGACATGAAGGTCGAGGCCAGGATGAAGAAGGGGATCGCCAGCAGGGTGTAGTGCCCCTCGAAGGCGGAGAACAGGGTCTGCGCGATCGAGGCGAGCGAGCCGTCGGAGTGCAGAAGCAGGAAGACCACGCTGGAGAGACCGAGCGAGACGGCGATCGGCACGCCGATCAGCATCAGGCCGATGACCAGCGCGAAGAGCAGGACGATCGCCATGGCTCAGTCCTTCCGGTCCGGCCGGTGCGACAGGTCGTCGGTGACCTCGTCGATCAAGGCGGCCTCGGCCTCGTGGCCCGCGATCAACAGCTCGCGCTTGCCGGTCAGGATGTCCCAGCCGGCCTGGACGAAGCGCCAGGTCAGCAGCGCCATGGACAGCGGCAGCACGAAGTAGGGAATGAAGCGCGGCAGCTTCTCGTAGCGTTCCCCCTCGTTCAGCCAGTCCGCGAGGAACTGGAGGAACTCGGGCATGGGGACGTCGTCGGTCTCGAGGAAGGCGCGCTTGGTCGCGAAGGGATACCAGTAGTCCCAGGCGCCCTTAAGCATGAGCAGGGCGAAGAGTATGCAGGCCGCCGCCGCGATCAGCGAGATCATCCGCTGGGTTCCCTTAGGCAGGGCGCGGATCATCACGTCGACGCCGATGTGGATCGAGTGCTTGACCGCGTAGGACGCCCCCAGCAGCACCAGCCAGGCGAAGAGGAAGACCGTCACCTCCAGCGCCCAGAGGATGTTGGTGTTGAAGATGTAGCGCGCGACGACGTTGGCGAAGGTCAGCAGGGTCATTACGCCGAGCAGCACCGTGATCACGGTCTCCTCGACCCGGTCGACAGCGCGACCGAACGCGCTCTGCGCTTGCCTGGACATGAGGCTCCCCCCTCCCCGAGACGACTTGGATTGCGGCGCGCGGGGCCGCGCGGAAAACTCCGCGCGGCCCGACGCTCGCGGCCGGCTTAGCTGCCGGTGTTGGCCGCCTGGGCGGCTTCGATCAGGTCGGCGCCGATGTCCTTCTCGAACTTGGCCCAGACGGGCTTCAGGGCATCGACCCAGGCCTGGCGCTGTTCCTTGGTCAGGGTGCGGACCTCGGTGCCGGCATCGATGATCTTTTGCTTGTTGGCCTCGTTGACCGCGGTCGACTCGGCGTTACGAGTCTCGGTGACCTCCTTGAGGATGCGCGCCAGGTCCTCGCGGACGCCCTCGTCAAGGTCTTCCCACCACTCGGTCGAGGTGACCACCAGGTAGTCGATGATGCCGTGGTTGGTCTCGGTGATGCCGTCCTGCACCTCGAAGAACTTCTTGCCGTAGATGTTCGACCAGGTGTTCTCCTGGCCGTCGATCACCTTGGTCTGCAGCCCGCCGTAGACCTCCTTGAAGGACATCTTCTGCGGGTTGGCGCCGAGCTGCTCGAACTGCGCGACCAGCACGTCGGAGGCCTGCACGCGGAACTTCAGGCCCTTGGCGTCCTCGGGCTTTATCAGCGGCCGGCTGGCCGACATCTGCTTCATGCCGTTGTGCCAGAAAGCCAGACCCTGGAGGCCCTTGCGCCGCATGGACCCCTTCAGCTTCTGGCCGGCCTCGGAGTTCTGGAAGCGGTCGACCGCGGCCACGTCCTCGAAAACGAAGGGCAGGTCGAAGATCCGGAACTTCTTGGTGAACTTCTCGAACTTGGAGAGCGAGGGCGCGGCCATCTGGACGTCGCCGTTCAGCATGGCCTCCAGCACCTTCTTGTCGTCGTAGAGGCTGGAGTTCGGGAAGACCTGCATGCAGGCCCGGCCGTTCATCTCCTCGTTGACCCGCTTCTCGAGCAGCGAGGCGGCGATGCCCTTGGGGTGCTTGTCGGTGTTGGTGACGTGGCTG
>JASJEC010000007.1 GCA_030064845.1 Kiloniellales bacterium | reverse complement strand
TGGGAGAGCGCTACAATGGCATTGTAGAGGTCAGGGGTTCGACTCCCCTCGGCTCCACCAATCAATCCAGCTCTGGTGATCTATGGGCCGTCCGTTTCGGCCATCCGGGCCTGAACCAGGGCGGAGAGCAGGGCGAGCGGGACGGTTCCGGCAATCGCTTCGTAGAGGTGCTCCCCGCTCGACACCGTGGCGTAGGGCAGGATGCCCTTGGGCCCGTAACCGACGTGCCAGTGCCAGCCCGGCATGACCCGATGCACAAGCGCGATGCAGAGATCCGTCGAGGCGGTGTAGTGGGGCGGGTTCTCCTCCGCGTCGGGCTCGGCGCCGAAGCACGCGACCACAGCGGCGTCCAGGGCTCGGTCCGCGCCGGTCACCGAGCGCACCTGCGCTAGGAGCTTCGCGAGCTGGGCGGCCTCATCCTCCATGGCTGGGACGCTATGTGACCCGCGCGTCTCCGGCAAGCCCGCGCCGCCGCCCGATCGGATCTGCTCTCAGGAATTCTCCGGCGCGTGCCACTGGCAGTCGTGGGGATAGACGGTGATCCTGGTGATCGGGGAATGGTCTTTCTGGTTGCGGAATGAGACCGACATCTGGATGCGCTGCTTGTAGAAGTCCAGCTTGACGTAGTTCTTGCAGAAGGATTCGAGAAACTGGTGCTTTGGAACCACGCCGACCTCGGCGCCGTAGGGAACCTTGACGTCGATGATAATGTCGATGCTGCTCGATTCCGGGCGCGTGATGATCTCCTTGAGACGGAAGCTCAGCGACATCGGCCCGCGGCCGCTGGGCAGGAAGTATCGGGCGGCGGTCTTGAGGCTCTCGGCCTTTTCGTCCATCCAGGCCTGTCGGGCCTCCAGGGACGCGGTCTGGAAGTCGATCCCGCCGCTCCGGCCCGTGACATCCGACATGAGAACGAAGGCCAGGATCCCGACCGCCAGGCCGCCGATCGCTATGATGTAGTTCATCGGGACCTCCGTCCGACTGTGGATGCCCCTCCCCGCCATAATGCCGCTCAAATTGGCCGATATAGACTAGGCGGGCATCGTTAAGACTTCCAAAAGACCGGTTGTTCAAGCTTGTCCGGCGCCCCTTGTCTCGTGGGAGGAACGCGCTTGCTCCGTTCTCGGATCGCCGCCCTCGCCGTCCTCGCCTGTCTCGTGTCCGCTCCGGCTTTCGGGCTCAGCTGCGCCCGGCCGAGCCTCGACGAGGCGGTCATCGACGGCTCGGTCATGATCTTCGAGGGGAGAGCAGGTCCAAAACGCCCGCTCTTGCGTTGGGAAGTGGCGACGGTCCGCGACCACCGCTTGGCCATGCTCTACACCCGGGACAGCGACCTGCAGGTCTTCCGCTTCACCGTGAGCCGGGCCTGGAAGGGCGCCGCGCCCGGGCAGGTCGTGGAGGTGCTGTTCAACACCCATTGGGGCGATGGCTTCGCCAACGGCGAGAGCTACCTGGTGGTCAGTCCGCGGGAGGTCGGCGGGCTGTTCTGGTCCCCGCTGTGCGGCCACTCGCTGAACCTGAGATCGGCCGCCGACATCGGCAACATCGCGACGCTGGAGCGCGTGATCGGGATCGGCGAGCACGTCAGGATCCCGACCGCGGACCGGGTTTGCCGCCGCGCGGAAGACTGCACGTCGGTGCAGACCCACTGCGGCGGCTGCAGCTGCGGCACGCCGGTGGCGAAATCAGCAGCCGACGGCTACCCGGCGCGGCTGAACCGGCTCTGCGCCACCATACGGGTGGCGGAGCGCTGCGAGATGGACTGCCCGACTCTCGAGCTCTCGTGCGTCGAGGCAGTCTGTGTGGCAAACTAGAAGGTGGCGGTCCGGCCCCCCACGCTCGCGCGCTCCCAATCGGGCGGTTGACGAAGATCATGGGCGCCGGGCCGCGGCGGCGCTAAGGTGACGGTTGAACAGACCGGGGACAGCCATGCTCAAACGCGGATTCAAGGATCTACTGGCCGAAGCCAACGCGGCCATCGAAACCGTTTCGGTCCAGGACCTGCCCTATCACATGGAAGACCCCGACACCGTGCTGGTCGACGTGCGCGACGAGTTGGAGCGCGAGCAGCAGGGAATCATCCCGGGCTCGGTCCATGTGTCGCGCGGCATGCTGGAGTTCCAGGCCGACCCCGAGAGCCCGATCTACAATCCGGCGCTCGACCCGCAAGGCCGCATCATCTGCTACTGCGGCACGGGCGGCCGTTCCGCGCTTGCGGCGAAGACCCTGTTGGAGATGGGCTACCGCGAGGCGGCTTCCCTGGCGGGCGGCTACGCCGCCTGGAAGCAGGCCGAGATGAGCGAGGGCTGACGCCGGCGGTCCAACCCGGGACGCGCTGATATCGTCAGGCGCGGGATTCCGCCTCGGCCCTAACGAAGATCGGAAGCGAGTCGACCGCCCGGCGAAACCCCTGCGGGCCGGGCGGTAGGTTCTCGTGCGCCCCGATTACCAGGTAGCCGTTCGGCTCGAGGCATTTCGCGAGCCGGGAAAGGACGGTCTGCTGAAGCCCGGCCTCGAAGTAGGTGAACGCGAGGTTGCGGCAGAGGATCAGGTCAAATTTTTCCGCCGGCCTCTCCCGGCGCAGGTCCTGGACCGCGAAGCGCACCGCCGAGCGGAACCGCCGGCGCAGGCAGAACAAGCCGTCCCTGCGGCGGAAGGCCCCGTCCAGCCAGGCCGGTGGGAGGTCCTTCAGGGTCCCGCCGCCGTAGCAAGCCTCCTCGGCCCGCCGCACCATCACCGGATCAACGTCTGTTCCCATGACAGCGAGCCGGGCCTGCGGGAAATGCCCGGCGACGCCGATCTCCCAGGCGAGGGCCAGGCTGTAGGCCTCCTCGCCGGAGGCGCAACCGGCGCTCCAGCAGCGGATCTGCGGCGAAGCGCGCCCGACCGCCCTCTCGGCCAGTTCCGGCAGGATGACCTCTGCGAGGGCCTCGAAAACCTTGCGGTCCCGGTAGAAGCGCGAGATCGGGATGCGGCAGAGGGCGTCGAGCCGTCGCCACTCCTCTGGGTCCGCCTCCAACAGCGCATTGTAGGCCTCGAGGTCCTCGAGCCCCAGCGCGCGCAGCCGCCGACCGAGTCGCTTGCAGACCGTGCCGCGCACCTTGCGGAAGCCCGGCCAGCGCAGCCCGAGGCGCGGCAGAGCGGCGCGCAGGAAGGCGACGCAGTCAGTGTCTTTCATGAGGCCGCCGAGGTAGACCGCGCCCCGAGCGGCAAGGCTCAGAGCAGGGGGCGCAGCTCGACCGCGATCTCCTGGCTCAGACGCTCCAGCGCCCGGCTCATAGCGATGGTCAAGTCCTCGTAGTCGTCGCTTCCGGCCTGCTCGCGTATCATCGACTTCTTAGCCGCCGCCAGGTTCTTGCCGCCCGCGGAATAGATCGCCCAGCGGCCGGTCAGATGGACCACGCCGTCCGGCGCCGCGTCGAAACGGGAGACCTCGAGCTCGACCTGGATGTCGACCTCGGAGAGGCGGCGGCGCGGCAGGGTGAAGACCGTGTCGCTCTCGAGGATCACCGCCAGGTTCTCGGCCAGGACCCTAGAGACCAGCTCCTTCAGCGGCTCCGCCCAGCGGTCGAACTCGCCGACCACCAGCTTGTTCGCACTGGCCCGCCTGACGATCTGCGGCCGGTCGAGATAGGACGGTACCGAGATCGGACCCACGCCGATCACCGGGCTCGAGGCTGTCGAGGTCCGATTGACCGCCTCGGTCTCTAGGCCCGAAATCATGTAGAGGTTGGTCGGCGGGCTCTCCGTGCAGGCCGCAAGCGGCACGAACAGCAGTGCGAGAAACAGGACCAGAGGTCCCTGGCGGCGCCCGCGGCGATAGCTCTCGATCATTACTGAACCCCTCCCTTGCCTCTCAGCAGCGCATCCGGGTTCTGCTCGAGAAAGTCCGCGAGCACGCGGATCGACTTCGCCGCCTCGGAGAACTCGTTCACCATCTGGATCAGGTCGTAGCGCAGCTGGGCGTCGGCGCCGACCAGTGTGTCGACCGATTCGATCAGGGTGTTCGCCTGCTCCAGGGCCGTGTCGGCGGAGGCCGAGGCCTGGCGCAGGTTGGCCAGCATCGGCCCGACGTCCCGCTGCACCAGCTTGTCGACCCCGGCGAGTGCCGAGTCGAGCGACTTGACGGACTGCTTCATCTCCGGCGAGTCGACCAGCACCTCGACCCCCTGGACCGTGCGGCGCACGTCCGCGATCAGCTCGTCGAGCGGCAGCGCGGCGAGATTCTGCAGGATTTCCGTGGCCGACTGGGTGATCTGCTCGATGTCCTGGGGAACGGTGGGAATCTCCGGGTAGAGTCCCTTCATGCCAAGCTCGGCCGGTTCCGCGTCGGGGAAGAAGTCCAGGGCGACATAGAGCTGTCCCGTCAGCAGACTGCCCGAGCGGAGCTGCCCTCGCAGGCCGCGTCGGATCAGGGCGTCGGCGGATCCGTAGGGGTCGCCGCTGCTCTTGACGCCCGCCCGTTCCGGCTCGATCGAGATCACCACGGGGATCCGGAACCGATTGTCGTCCAACACTTCCAGCCGGACTTCCCTGACCGATCCGATGCGGATGCCCAGGAGCTCGACCGGGGCCCCGGCATTGAGGCCGCGCACCGAGCCGTCGAAGTAGAGCACGTAGGGAATGCGCTCGTGGATGTTTTCCTCGACGATGTCGCCCCTGCTGGCCAGGAGCTGGAAGATCGTGCCTTCCTCGGCCGGTTCATTGAGCGTGGACGGCGGCGTCTCGAAGGCGATGCCGCCGCTCAGGATGGTCTCCAGCGAGCCGGTGCGCACGTTGACGCCGTCGGCCCCGACCTCGACCTCGATGCCGCTCTCGTTCCAGAAGCGGCTCTGCGGCGTCACCCACTGGTCGTAGGGCGACTCGACGAAGGCGAGGAAGGTGACCTGGGAGCCGTTCTCGGCCAGCTCATCGCCGAGGATCTGGCCGACCCGCACCCCCTTGTAGAGGATCGGGGCGCCGGGGCCGAGCGACCCCCGGGTCTCGGCGATCAGGTTGAACTCCTTGCCGGGCACGTCGAGGCGGATGACCGGCGGCGTTTCCAGGCCGACGAAGGCCTTGGTGAGTTTCTGCCCACCGCCCGGGGAGATCTCGATGTAGGAGCCGGAAACCAGGGTATCCAGGCCGGAAACGCCGCCCGCGCCCAGGCGCGGCCGAACCACCCAGAAGCGGGTCTGCTCGTTGAGGTGCGGCTCCGAGCCGGCCTCGAGGCTCGCGGTAACTGTCACGCCCGAGAGATCCTGCTTCAGCGACACGGTATCGACCAGGCCGACCTCGACGTCGCGGAACTTGATTTTGGTCTTGCCGGCTTCAAGGCCGACCGCGGTCTTGAAGTCGATGGTGATCTCCGGCCCCTGCTCGCTGATCGTGGTATAGGCGAGCCAGACGGCGATCACGCCGGCGACGACGGGGATCAGCCAGACGATCGAGATGCCGCGCCGGGTTCCCACCTCGATCTGCGGCCCGCCGCCGGAGGGTCCGGCGCCTGAAGCGCTAAGGCTCTGATCTTGGCTCATGTTCTTCCTCCATGGAATCCCAGATGAGGCGGGGGTCGAAGGCCATGGCGGCGACCATCGTGAAGACCACCACGGCGGCGAAAGAGGTCGCGCCGACGCCCGGCTCGATCGTCGCGATCGAGCCCAGCTTCACCAGCGCGATCAGGATCGAGATCATGAAGACGTCGATCATCGACCATCGACCGACCGCCTCGACGACCCGGTAGAGCACGGTGCGGTCCCGGGGCCGCCACTTGGACTTGCGTTGAACAGATATCAGCAGGTAGGCCAGCCCGACGATCTTCAGCACCGGCACCGTGATGCTGGCGAAGAAGACCAGCAGGGCGAGCGGCCACATGCCGGCCTCGATCAGTGTCTTGCAACCGCTCAGGATCGTGTCGGGTTCCCCCTTGCCGAAGGAGATCACGGTCATGACCGGATAGGTGTTGGCCGGGATGTAGAGGATGGTCGCGGTGATCAGCAGAGCCCAGGACCGCGCCAGGCTGTCGGGCTTGCGGTGGTGCATGTGGACGCCGCAGCGCGGGCAGTCCGGCTCGGTGTGGCCCCGACCCGGCAGCAGCCAGCTGACCAGGCCGCAGGCGTGGCAGCCCAGGTGATGCAGCTTCTCCTTGATGTGCTCGAAGACCTGCGGCCGCGGACCGGGCCGGCCCAGGAGGCGGTCGAGGCGCTGCCAGACCTCGCGCGGCTCGAGCGCCGCCTCGGCCGCGATCATGGTCAGGATCAGCGCGACGAAGGCATAGAGCCCGACTCCGAACTCGAGCTTTGCCATGGAGGAGAGCTTGACGATCGCAACCAGCACGCCCAGCAGATAGACCTCGACCATGGCCCAGGGGTGCATGATCTCGACGTAGCGGAAGACCTTCTTCAGGCCCGGCTGAGGCTGATTGAGCTTGACCGAGGCGAGCACGTAGATGGTCGAGAGGATCTTGGCCGCCGGGAACAGGATCGTGGCGCCGAAGACCACGATGGCCAGGATCCACAGGTCCTGGTTGATGAATTCGATCACGCCGGTGATCAAAGTCGAGACCTGCTCGCGGCCCTGCAGCTTGAAAGTGATGAAGGGATAGACGTTGGCCAAAATGAAGAAGATAAGCGCGGCCAGGTTGAGCATCAGGGCGCGGTCGACCGCATGGGGCCGGCTCTGGAAAAGGGTGTAGCCGCAGCGCCCGCACTTGGCCTTGGCGCCATCCGGGAGATCCGTCGGTGCGGGGTAAACCATGCCGCACTCATGGCATTCGATCAGGGAATCGTCAGCGACCACCGCCGGCGCCGGATCCGCCTCGGCCCGATCCCATGCCTGTTCTGCGCGACCCCCAACTTCAAAGGCCATAGGCAATCCCCAATCCCCAGGGCCGGGATCATATCCTGGACGAAGAGACCAATAAAGGCCGCAATCATTCCGGGTGGCGGGCCGCAGGATTATTTGGGGTTAACCCTGAATCCTTTCGGGCCGGTGCAAGTAAATCGCGGGTCTATTCTGTTTAGAAAGCCCTGCTGGACCGCTCGCCGCAGGGCGATCAGCTTCTAGTGTGATGGTTCCGAAGTTCGGCATGTTTCTCGTGTCGAACTTCGGAAGCTGAATCACACTAGAATCATAGGGGTAGTGTCCCTCTGATCCCGAAGTTCGATCGCTCGAACTTCGGAATCGGGACACTAGTCGAAATCCGAGGCGAGTGCCTGGCGCACGTCCTCGGTCAGGCGCGCCATATGTCCATAGGACGGGTGGCGGAAGCCGAGCGTGACGGCGGCGCCGGCGGCCCGGAAGGCCGCGGCCTGCTCCTCGGTGAACGGGAAGTGGATGAACTGGACCGACGAGGCCTTGCCGTCCGCGCTCGTCCGGTCGACGTCCTCCTCGGGCTTGCCGTCGACCGTCGTGTCGCCGATCTGCAGGTAGGCGGTTTCCTCGACTCCGCCCAGCCCGGCCAGGAAGTTCTCCCGGCGGACCGGATCGTCGATCTCGAACATGACCGTGGCGACCAGTTCGCGGCCGTTGGGGATCAGGGGATTGTAGGCCGCGAGCTCGTCGGGGATCTGCTCTTCGCCGCCCTTCTCGATGTAGAGCATCTCGTGGACCTGGTGCCACATGGTCTCGTAGTTCTCGAAGTAGAAGGTGCAGACCGGGCCGACCTCGACCCGGCGATTGCGTTTCATGGCGACCAGTTTCTCCTTGAGCTGCTTGCGCTCGCCGGCGTAGCGGTCCATGGAGAGGATATCATCGCGCTTGATCTCGCGTTTCATGGTCTCAGTCTTCCCTATTCTGCCAGGCCGTAGGCGCGGGCGAAGAGTTCGATCGGGTGGGCGGAGGTCTTCGGCCGAGGGCTCTCGTCCTCGCCGTTCAGGCGCTCCAGGCCCTGGATGATGTGGGAGCCGGCCAGCGGGCACTCGGACGCCAGGAAAGCCTTGCCGGCCTGGGCGACCTGCCGAACGACCGGCTTGCCGACCTTGAGCGCGGTATCGAAATTGTCCTTCATGATGCCCCAGGAGCCGCCGTGGCCCGAGCAGCGCTCGACCACCTGGACCTCCGTGTCCGGGACGAGCCGCAGGAGTTCCGCCGCCTTCTGGCCCATGTTCTGGGCCCGGGAGTGGCACGCGAGGTGGACCGTCACGCCGCCGGGCAGCGGGCGCAGTCCGTCGGCCAGCCCCTCCTTCTTGGCGATGCCGACCACGTATTCGCTGATGTCGAAGGTCGCCTCGGCGAGACGCTTGACCGCCGGGTCGTCCGGCACGATCAACGGCCACTCGAATTTCAGCATCAGCGCGCAGGACGGCACCGGCGCAACGATGTCGTAGCCCTGGTCGATCCAGGCGCCGAGCTCCTTGGCGACGCGCTTCGCCGTCGCGGCGACCTTGGCCAGGTCGCCCTGCTCGAGCTGGGGCATGCCGCAGCACGAGGGATAGACCACCTCGGTCTCGACTCCGTTGTGCGTCAGGACCGCGCGCGCCGCCGATCCGATGTCGGGGTTGTTGTAGTTGACGAAGCAGGTGGCGTAGAGCGCCGCCTTCCGCCCGAAGGCTGGCGCGTCGCGGTTGACCTCGGCGGCCTCGCCGCGCGCGCGCAACTCGAAGGTCAGGCCGTGGAATTGGGGCAGCTCCGCCTGCGGGTCGACCCCGGCGACGCTCTCCATGACGCCCCGGGTCAGGCTGTTCGAGGTCTTGCCGGCCCAGTTGGCCAGCCCGGCGCCGAACAGGCCCATGCGGCCGTTGCGGTCGGTCTTGGTCAGCTCGCGATGGGCCCGGGGTATCTCGCCGCGGGCCAGCTCGGCCGCCCGGTAACGCAGCATGAGATGCGGGAAATCCAGGTCGAACTCGTGCGGCGGCACGTAGGGGCATTTGGTCAGGAAGCACATGTCGCACAGCGTGCAGGCGTCGACGACCGGCTTGAAGTCCTTCGAGTCGACCGAATCGAGCTCGCCGCTCTCGGACTCGTCGATCAGGTCGAATAGGCGCGGAAAGGAATCGCAGAGATTAAAACAGCGCCGGCAGCCGTGGCAGATGTCGAAGACGCGGCGCAGCTCGGCATCTATCTTTTCGGGGTCGGTGAAATCGGGGTCCTGCCAGGCGATGGGATGACGCGTCGGCGCGTCGAGGCTGCCCTCGCGCATGATCTCTCCTCACGGGTTTTGCGGACGCGGAAACGCTATGCGACCGAGCCCGCGGTGATTAAGGCTGCGTCGCTCGACCCTTACCCGCTAGGGCGGGCTGACGGGCGGCACTGCGTCAGGGTAAGTCAACATGGCGCTGGAACGCGAGGCCGAAAAGACCTCGCGCCAGCATGCGAAAGACAGTCCGACGGGATCGGTTCAGCTGTCCATCGTGTCCAGGGCCTTCTGGAACCGTCCGGCGTGGCTCTTCTCAGCCTTCGCCAGGGTCTCGAACCAGTCGGCAATCTCCTCGAAGCCCTCTTCCCGCGCGGTGCGGGCCATGCCCGGGTACATGTCGGTGTACTCGTGGGTCTCGCCGGCGATCGCCGCCTTGAGGTTCTCGGAGGTCGCGCCGATCGGCTCGCCAGTGGCGGGGTCGCCGACTTCCTCGAGGTACTGCAGGTGCCCGTGGGCGTGGCCGGTCTCACCCTCGGCGGTCGAACGGAACACCGCAGCAACGTCGTTGTAACCTTCGACGTCGGCCTTCTGCGCGAAGTAGAGATACCGGCGGTTGGCCTGGCTCTCGCCGGAGAATGCGTCCTTCAGGTTCTGCTCGGTCTTGGAGTTCTTAAGATTAGGCATCGCTCTCCCTCTCACGATTTGAAGTAAATGGGGCGGCGCGGCGACCGCGGCGCCGTCTTTTCGCGCCCGGAAAGGATCCCAGGCGTCTGCAGGCACGTACTAGTTCACACTGGCACGCTTGTCAACAATTTAGAACGATTCGAGAATCGTTCTTAAGAACCTGAATTTTATATGTAACCTACTGGTCCGAGACGCGGATTATCACGTCCACGCGGCTCAGGCGCGTGCCCTCCGGCGGGGTCGGCATCTCGGCCAGCTTGACCGCATGCTCCGGGATATCGACCAGCTGGCAGCGGCCCTCGAAATAAAAGTGATGATGGTCGCTGACGTTGGTATCGAAGTAGGACCGGCCCGCCTCGACCACCACCTCGCGCAGCAGCCCCGCCTTGGTGAACTGGTGCAGCGTGTTGTAGACGGTGGCCAGCGAGACCCTGACGTTGGCCCCGATCGCCTCGCTGTGGAGCTGTTCGGCCGTCAGATGCCGGTCGCCCTGCTCGAACAGCAGCCGCGACAGGGCCAAGCGCTGACGCGTCGGCCGGAGACCCGCCTGCTGGAGGCGGTCAATCACGACGCTGAATGTTCGTTCCGTAGCCATGTCCGTAACATGATCCATGATGCCTGGAATTTCAATCATAAAAATCAGTCCATTGCGATGTGTTTTGGAATATCTATAAAATCTTAAGGGAAACCCCGCTCCGCGCAGGATTCCCGGGCGCGCCACGTCAGGCGCTCGGCGCCCGCTTGCACCGGACAGCCTTGATGTTATATTCCCGTCGGCAGCAGTATCGGGCAGCGATGGCATGTTATTGCTGTTGCTGTCTTTTTGGAGCCTAGAGCAAAGACCTGTGTCGAATCGCAAGTACTGTTTCAGCTACGAAGAACTCATCGATTGCGCCCACGGGAAGCTGTTCGGTCCCGGGAACGCGCAACTGCCCCTACCGCCTATGCTGATGGTCGACCGCATCGTCCGGATCAACGACGACGGCGGCGAGCACGGCAAGGGCGAGATCATCGCCGAGCTCGATATCAAGCCGGGCCTCTGGTTCTTCGGCTGCCACTTCGAGAACGATCCGGTCATGCCGGGCTGTCTCGGCCTCGATGCGCTCTGGCAACTGGTCGGCTTCTTCCTCGGCTGGCTCGGCGCCCCGGGACGGGGCCGCGCGCTCGGCGTCGGCGAGGTCAAGCTGGCCGGACAGGTGCTGCCCACCGCAAAGCGCGTCATCTACCAGTTGAACGTGAAGCGCGTGATCATGCGCAAGCTCGTGCTCGGGATCGCCGACGGCAGCATGACGGTGGACGGCGAGCCCGTTTACGAAGCCAAGGATCTTAAGGTCGGACTCTTCACCGCTCCGAAACCGGCTTAGGAAGGTGCCATGCGGCGTGTCGTCGTGACCGGTATCGGGATCGTCTCCAGTATCGGCAATAACAAGCAGGAAGTGACCGAATCGCTCCGTTCCGGGCGTTCGGGCGTCGAGTACTGCGAAGAGTACGCCGAACTCGGCTTCCGCAGCCACGTCTGCGGAACGATCAAGCTGGACATTGATTCCGTCCTCGACCGCAAGCTGCGCCGCTTCATGGGCGACGGCGCGGCCTTCAACTACTTGGCCATGCAGGAAGCCATCGCGGATTCCGGCCTGGACGAGACCGAGGTCTCCCACGAGCGCACCGGTATCGTCATGGGCACCGGCGGCACCTCGACCAAGGACATGACCAACGCCTACCAGATCGCCAAGGACAAGTCGCCGCGGCGCGTCGGCCCCTTCATGGTGCCGCGCATCATGGCCAACACCAATTCGGCGACCCTGGCCACGCCCTTCAAGATCAAGGGCGTCAACTACTCGATCACCTCGGCCTGCGCGACCAGCGCGCACTGCATCGGCAACGGTGCCGAGCTGATCCAGTGGGGCAAGCAGGACATTGTCTTCGCCGGTGGCGGCGAGGAGCTCTATTGGACCGCGACCATGCTGTTCGACGCCATGCCGGCGCTGTCGTCGAGGTACAACGACACGCCCGAGCGGGCCTCGCGCGCCTTCGACACGGGCCGCGACGGCTTCGTCATCTCGGGCGGCGGCGGCGTCGTCGTGCTCGAGGAGCTGGAGCACGCGCTGGCGCGCGGCGCCAAGATCTACGCCGAGGTCGCCGGCTACGGGGCCACCTCCGACGGCTACGACATGGTCCAGCCCTCCGGCGAGGGGGCGGTGCGCTGCATGCGGCTCGCGATCGAGAGCCTCGGTAACACGCCGGTCAACTACATCAATACCCACGGCACCTCCACGCCGATCGGCGATAGCGTCGAGCTCAAGGCGATCAAGGAAGTCTTCGGCGCCGACCTGCCGCGGATCAACTCGACCAAGTCTCTGACCGGCCATGCGCTCGGGGCGGCGGGCGTCAACGAGGCGATCTATTCGCTGCTCATGATGGACGAAGGCTTCGTCGCCGCCTCGGCGAACATCGAGGAGCTGGACCCGGAGGCCGAGGGCATGCCGATCGTGCTCGAGCGTCAGGACGACGTGGACCTCAGCTGCGTCATGTCGAACAGCTTCGGCTTCGGCGGCACCAACGCCTCCTTGGCGTTCAAGCGCTACGACGGCTAGGGCGGACCGTCGCACCCGGTGACAGCCGGGCAAGATACGCGCCCAGGCGGCAGGCACTCAGCGATTGGGTTCCTCTCGAAGAGATCGGTCCGATGAGACGGACCAAGGGTTAGGTGTCAGGGTGGTCGGAAATTCGAAACTCATGAGTGGTAAGCGCGGCATCGTGATGGGCGTCGCGAACGATCATTCAATTGCTTGGGGAGTCGCGACAAAGCTGCGTGAGGCCGGGGCCGAACTGGCCTTCACCTATCAGGGCGAACCCTTCGCAAAGCGGGTGCGGCCGCTCGCCGCCTCGCTCGACTCGAACCTGGTCCTGCCCTGCGACGTGGAGAACGACGAGGACATCGACGAGCTGTTCGACGCCGTCGGGAAGGCCTGGGAAAGCCTCGATTTTGTCGTCCATGCCATCGCCTACTCGGACAAGGAAGAGCTTAAGGGCCGCTATCTGGACACCACGCGCGACAACTTCGCGCGGACTCTCTCGATCTCCTGCTACTCCTTCACCGCTTTGGCGCAGCGGGCACAGCGGCTGATGACCAACGGCGGCAGCATGGTGACCCTGACCTACCTCGGCGCGGAACGGGTCACCCCGAACTACAACGTCATGGGCGTGGCCAAGGCGGCCCTGGAATCCAGCGTCCGTTACCTCGCAGCCGACCTCGGCACCGAGGGGGTGCGGGTCAACGCCATCTCCGCCGGCCCGATGCGCACGCTGGCCGGCTCGGCGATCGCCGACGCGCGCTTCGTGTTCGGCTGGACCAAGCGCAACGCGCCGCTGAGGCGCAACGTCGATCTGGGCGAAGTCGGCGCGGCCGGGCTCTATCTGCTGTCCGACCTGTCCAAGGGCGTGACCGGCGAGGTGCACTACGTCGACGGCGGCTACCACGTGATCGGGATTCCCTCGCCCAACTCGGTCGGCGACGGTTAGGGTTAACGCCCGCTCCCCGACCTAATCCGTCAGCGCCGCTGCAAGCTGGCCAGGGTAGTCCGTGATCACACAGTCCACGCCCCAGGACAGGAATCGCCGGGCGCGGCGCGCGTTGTTGACCGTGTAGACCGCGACCAGGTAACCGGCCTCCTTGACCCGCCGGACGGCGAAGCGGTTGACCAGCTTGTTGCCGAGATGAACCGACACACAGCCCAGGGCCTCGACCTGTCTGCGCCAGCCATTCGGCAGGCCCCGCACCAGGAGCCCGCGCGGCCAGTCGGGCTGCAACACGCGCGCGGCCGCCAGGCTCATGGTGCTGAAGCTGCTGACGAGGGGCGGCGGGCGGTCGGACGGCCAGATATCCGACGAGGCGCGCAGCACGATCTCGGCGGTCTCGACGTCGCGGCCCGGCGTGGGCTTGATCTCGATGTTGACGCCCAGGCCCAGATCCAGAGCCAGCTCCATCGCCGCTTCGAGGGTCGGGACTCTCTGCCCGGCAAAACCAGTGCCGAACCAGCTCCCGGCGTCGAGCGCCGCCAGGCGGTCGTAAGAAGTCTCGGCCATGGGCGTGTCGACACCGGTGGTGCGCCGCAGGCTGTCATCGTGAAAGATCACGGGGCGGCCGTCGCCGGTCAGCATGACGTCGACCTCGATCCAGGACATGCCTTCGTCCCGCGCCGCCCGGATCGAGGCCAGAGTGTTCTCCGGCGCGACCCCGGCGGCGCCGCGATGTCCCATGAGCCTGGGCAGCCGCGGCGACACCGTTGGAGTCCTTGGAGCCGCTTCCGCTCCGCCGCGGATCAGCTGGCCTCGGCCTGCAGGTCCTCGCCGGTCTCCTGATCGACCGCGCGCATGGACAGCTTGACCTTGCCCCGGTCGTCGATCCCGATGCACTTGACCTTGACCACATCGCCTTCCTTGACGACGTCGCCGACGGTCTTGACCCGCCGGGGGGCGAGCTCGCTGATATGGACCAGACCGTCGCGCGGGCCGAGGAAGTTCACGAAGGCGCCGAAGTCGACGACCTTCACCACCTTGCCCTGGTAGATCTTGCCCTGTTCCGGCTCCGCCGTGATGGAGGTGATCCAGTCGATCGCGGCCTGGGCCTGGTCCTGGTCGACCGCCGCCACCTTGATGGTGCCGTCGTCCTCGATGTCGATCTTGGCGCCGGTCGTCTCGGTGATCTCGCGGATCACCTTGCCGCCGGTGCCGATCACCTCGCGGATCTTGTCCTTCGGGATCGTGATCACGGTGATGCGCGGCGCGTTCTCCGATACGCCCTCGCGCGCGCTGTCGATCGCCTTGGCCATCTCGCCCAGGATGTGCAGCCGGCCGTCGCGCGCCTGCTTCAGGGCGATCTGCATGATCTCCGGCGTGATCGAGGTGATCTTGATGTCCATCTGCAGCGAGGTGATGCCGTCCTCGGTGCCCGCGACCTTGAAGTCCATGTCGCCGAGGTGATCCTCGTCGCCCAGGATGTCGGAGATCACGGCGAAATCCTCGCCCTCCTTGATCAGCCCCATGGCGATGCCGGCGATCGGCCGGGGCAGAGGCACGCCGGAGTCCATCATGGCCAGCGAGGAGCCGCAGACCGTGGCCATGGAGGACGAGCCGTTCGACTCGGTGACCTCGGAGACCACCCGGATGGTGTAGGGGAAGTCCTCCTTCGAGGGCAGCACCGGCCGGATCGCCCGCCAGGCCAGCTTGCCGTGTCCGACCTCGCGCCGGCCCGGAGGCGCCATGCGCCGCGCTTCGCCGACCGAATAGGGCGGGAAGTTGTAGTGCAGCATGAAGTTTTCCCGGTACTCGCCTTCCAGCGCGTCGATGATCTGCTCGTCCTGGCCGGTGCCCAGGGTCGTGGTTACCAGGGCTTGGGTCTCGCCCCGGGTGAAGAGCGCGGAGCCGTGGGTCCGGGGCAGGACCCCGACCTCGCAGACGATCGGCCGAACGTCGGCCGTGCCCCGGCCGTCGATCCGCTTGCCGGTCGCCAGGATGGCGCCGCGCACCACGTCGCTCTCCAGGTTCTTGAACACCCCGGACAGGACGGCGGCCTCGGCCTCGTCCTCGCCGACGATCTCGACGGCGGACGCCTTGACCTCGGCGACCTTCTCGTGGCGCTTGCCCTTGTCCGGCTCCTGGTAGGCGGTCTTGAGCCGGTCCGAGACCTGCGCATCGAGCTTGGTGCGCAGGGTCTCGACCTCGGCCGGCGGCTCGGGCACCTGCCAGGGTTCCTTGGCGCAGGCCTCGGCGAGATCGATGATGGCGTCGATCACCGGCCTCATCTGTTCGTGGCCGAAGGTGACCGCACCCAGCATGACCTCCTCGGAAAGCTCGTGGGCCTCGGACTCGACCATGAGCACGCCGTCGTGGGTCGCCGCGAGGACCAGGTCGAGCTGCGAGGTCTCCAGGTCCTGGGGCGTCGGGTTGAGCAGATACTCGCCGTCGCGGAAGCCGACCCGGCAACCGCCGATCGGACCGAGGAAGGGAATGCCCGAAATGGTCAGGGCCGCCGAGGTTCCGACCATGGCAACGACGTCGGGATCGTTCTCCAGGTCATGGCTCAGGACCGTGCAGACGATCTGGGTCTCGTTCTTGTAGCCCTTGGCAAAGAGCGGCCGGATCGGCCGGTCGATCAGGCGCGAGGTCAGGGTCTCCTTCTCGGAGGGCCGGCCTTCGCGCTTGAAAAAGCCGCCGGGAATCTTGCCCGCGGCGAAGGTTTTCTCTTGGTAGTTCACGGTCAGCGGGAAGAAGTCGATGCCCTCCCGCTCTTCCTTGGCGCCGACCGCCGTGCAGAGCACGATCGTGTCGCCGTAGGTCGCCAGCACGGCGCCGTCGGCTTGGCGGGCGATCCTGCCGGTCTCGAGCACCAGCTTTCGGCCGCCCCAGTCTAGTTCCTTGCGGTGTATTTCAAACATTGTCTCTAAGTCCTTTCGCTTGGCCGTCTTGCCAAAGCCGGACCCGCGTAAAGGGCACGGCGCACGCGGTCATCCCGCGCGGCACGCCCCTTGCGTCGGCCCGGCCGTTCGTCCGATCGCGCCGGCCAGTTGCGCAATCGCATGCCTCTCGTAGGGATATGGGGAGCGCGGCGGTTGCCCGCTGCCCCGAGCAGACCAGCAGTGGCTGGTCCTGGCGCCATGTCCCGCCTCGCTACCGTCTCAGCCCGAGGCGTTTGATCAGCTCGTCGTAGCGCGGCTTCTCCTTGCGCTTCAGATAGTCGAGCAGGCGCCGGCGCTGACCGACCATGATCAGAAGGCCACGGCGCGAGTGAAAGTCCTTCTTATGGGTCTTCAGGTGCTCGGTCAGGTTGGTGATGCGCTCGGTCAGGATCGCGACCTGGACCTCTGGCGAACCCGTATCGCCTTTGTGGGTCGCGAAATCACCGATAACTTCCGTTTTCCGCTCAGCGGTAATCGACATGGCATTCGTTCCTCGGCATCAGGTTTTTAAAACACGCAAAGGATGCAGTCCGCCGTCCTCGTAACGGGCCAAGGCAACCGCCTTGCCGAACGATTTAGCGCAGACCACGGTCCCGTTCGTCAGGTCACGGACCCGCTCCCGATGGGCACGGGCCAGCAGCGAGACTGTCTGTCCACAGCGCAGGCTGCCCGCCTCGGCTTCCGTCAAATCGAGCGCCGGGATGCCGTCCAGCGCCGCTTCGACGGGGTGTAGGTGCCCCGAAGCGGCGGCACTATGCCCCAGGGTTTCCAAAGTTTCCAGGGAAATCGCGTCGTCTTCGCGGAACGGGCCGACCCGGGTTCTGCGCAACGCCGTGACGTGACCGACGGTGTTCAGGGCCCGGGCGATATCGCGCGCCAGAGCGCGCATGAAGGCCCCCTTGCCGCACTCCACCTCGAAGACGGCGTGGTCCGGATCGGGCGTATCGACCAGTGCGATGCGGCCGATCCAGACCGGACGCGAGGCCAGTTCCGGCGCCTGGCCGGCGCGCGCCAGGTCGTAGGCGCGCCGGCCATCGACCTTGATCGCCGAGTAGGCCGGCGGCACCTGGTCGATCCAGCCGTGGAACTGCTCGAGCACGGCCTCGACCGCCGCCGCCGCCGGCCGATGCGGGTTCTCCTCGACCACCGCGCCCTCGGCGTCGTCGGTCTCGGTGGCCTGGCCCCAGCGCAGGGTGAAACGATAGGTCTTGGTGCCGTCCATGACGTAGGAAACGGTCTTGGTCGCCTCGCCCAGGGCGATCGGCAAGAGTCCCGTCGCGAGAGGATCCAGGGTGCCGCCGTGTCCCGCCTTGCGGGCGTCGAGGAACCGCCGCACCCGACTCACGACCTGGGCCGAGGTCAGCCCCGCCGGCTTGTCGACGACCAGCCAGCCATTGACCACGCGGCCCTTAGCTCGGCGCCTCATCCTCACCCTCCGCGCCGGCCTCCCCATCATCGGCGAGGTCGCGGCGCACCTTCGGCCGGGACAGCAGCTCCTGGATCCGGCCGGCGTGATCGAACGAATGGTCGGCGGCGAAGCCGAGACGCGGCGTGTAGCGCAGGGTCAGCTCGCGGCCGAGCTGGCCGCGCAGGTAGCCAGCGGCCCGGTTTAGGGCCGCCACCGTGCCCGGCAAGTCCTGGCCGCCGAGCGGGGTGACGAAGGCCGTGGCCGCCTTGAGGTCGGGACTGACCTTGACCTCGGTCACCGTGATCGAGGTGCCGCTCAGGGCCGGGTCGTCGAAGCGGCACCGCTCCAGCACCCGCACCAGGGCATGGCGCAGCTCCTCGCCGACACGGAGCTGCCGCAGGCTGGGGCTGTCGCCCTTACTCCGGCTCATGGATCGATCCTTGGACTAGCGGTAAGCGCCGGCCGCCGCTTCGACGTTGCGGAGCACCCGTAAGGCCGGGCCGCTCGGATCGCCGGCGCCGGAGAGCAGCTCCGGCGTCGCGTGATCCGCTCTAAAGGGCACGGGCGACCTCGTCCACTTCATAGCACTCGATCTGGTCGCCGACCTGGATGTCCTGATAGTTCTCGAAGGCCATGCCGCACTCGTAGCCTTCCTTGACCTCGCGGACCTCGTCCTTGAAGCGCCGCAGGGTCTTGAGCGTGCCGTCGTGGATCACCGTGTCGTCGCGCAGCAGGCGGACCTTGGCGCCGCGCTTGACCTGGCCTTCGGTGACCATGCAGCCGGCGACCTTGCCGGTCTTGGTGATCGAGAAGACCTCCCGGATCTCGGCGTAGCCGAGGAAGGTCTCGCGCTTCTGGGGCGCCAGCAAGTTGGACAGGGCCGCCTTCAGATCGTCGAGCAGCTCGTAGATGATCGAGTAGTAGCGAATGTCGACGTTCTCGCGCCGCGCCAGCTCGCGTGCCTGGGGGTTGGCCCGGACATTGAAGCCGATGACGATGGCGCCGGTCGCCTGGGAGAGGCTGATGTCGGACTCGTTGATGCCGCCGACCGCCGCGTGCAGCACCTGGAGCTTGACCTCTTCGTTGCCCATCTTCTCCAGGCTGCCGCTGATCGCCTCGAGCGAGCCGTGCACGTCGGACTTGATCACCACGGGCAGCTCCTTGGCCTCGCCCTGCTTGATCATCGACAGCATCTGTTCGAGGCTGCCGCGGCCCTGCGCGGCGATGCTGGTATCCCGCTTCTCGCCGGCGCGGAACGACGCGATGTCGCGCGCCCTGCCCTCGTCCTCGCTGACCACGAAATCGTCGCCCGCCACCGGGGTGCCGTTCAGCCCCAGCACCTCGACTGGAACCGAGGGGCCGGCCTGCTTCACGTTCTCGCCGCGTTCGTTGATCATGGCCCGGACCCGGCCCCACTCGCTGCCGGCGACGAAGACGTCCCCGACCCTGAGGGTGCCGCGCTGAACCAGAACCGTGGCGACCGAGCCGCGGCCCCGCTCCAGCTTGGCCTCGACCACCACGCCCTCGGCCTTGCGTTCGGGGTTGGCGCGCAGCTCGAGCAGTTCCGCCTGCAAGAGGATCGCCTCCTCGAGCTTGTCGAGGTTGGTCTTCTCCTTGGCCGAGACCTCGACCGCCAGGATGTCGCCGCCCATCTCCTCGACCACGAGGTCGTGCTGCAGCAGCTCTTGGTGGACCCGGTTCGGGTCCGCCTCCGGGCGGTCGATCTTGTTGATCGCGACGATGATCGGGACCTCGGCCGCCTTCGCGTGGCTGATCGCCTCGACCGTCTGCTCCTTGATGCCGTCGTCGGCGGCGACGACCAGCACGACGATGTCGGTCACGTTGGCGCCGCGCGAGCGCATCTCGGTGAAGGCGGCGTGACCCGGCGTGTCGATGAAGGTGATCTTGTCGCCGCTCTGCAGGGTCACCTGGTAGGCGCCGATGTGCTGGGTGATGCCGCCGGCCTCGTGCGCGACCACGTCGCTCTCGCGCAGGGCGTCGAGCAGCGAGGTCTTGCCGTGGTCGACGTGGCCCATGACCGTGACCACGGGCGGCCGAGGCTGCAGGTCGGCCTCGTCGTCGGGCTCGCCCTTGAGGCCGAACTCGACGTCCGCCGCCGCCACGCGCTTGATCCGGTGGCCGAACTCGCCGATCACCAGCTCCGCGGTGTCGGCGTCGACGACCTGGTTGATCGTCGCCATCACGCCCATCTTCATCAGCGCCTTGATGACCTCGCTCGAGCGCTCGGCCATGCGGTTGGCCAGCTCCTGAACCGTGATGGTCTCCGGCAGCACGACGTCGCGGATGACCTTCTGCGGCGGCTGGTGGGCCGAGCGGTCCTGCGCCTGGCGCAGCTTCTCCTGGCGCCGGCGCACCGACGCCAGCGAGCGCACCCTTTCCTGGTCGCCGCCCTCCAGCGCCTGGGAGATGGTCAGCTTGCCCTGGCGGCGCTTCTGCTGCCGTCCACGGTTGGCCGGCGGCGCCTTGGGCGCGGCCACCTTGCGCTTGGCCCGGGAGGCTGCCTCCTCCTCGGCAGGGGTCACTGCCGGTCTGGCAGCCGCCGGCTGCGGCTGCGGCGGCTGCGGCTCGGCGCTCGGTTTGGGCGCCGCCTCGGCCTCAGCGGCCTGGGTAGCGGCTTCCGCGGCTTGCCGCTCGGCTTCCTCGGCCGCGCGCTTCTCCGCCTCGGCTTGTTCCTGGATCCGGCGCGCCGCCTCTTCCTCTTCGCGCACCCGGCGCTTGTCTTCTTCCAGTTTGGCGCTCTGCAGCGCTTGCAGGCGCGTCGCGCGCTCCGCCTCGGTCAAGTTCTTGATCGGCTCGGCGACCGCCGGCTGTTCGTCGACCTGTTCCGCCTGCTGGACCTCGTCCGGCGCCGCTGGCTCCTCGGGCTCCGGCGCGCGCGCCACCACCTCGCGCATGCGGCCTTCGGCGCTGCGCTCGAAGCTCTTCTTGGTCTTGCGCTCGACCATGACGGTCTTGGAGCGCCCGTGGCTGAAGCTCTGGCGGACCAGCCCGGATTCGACACGCTTCTTGAGCTCGAGTCGGCCGGGCCGGCTCAAGGTCAGCGTCTTCTTTTCTTTTTCTTGTTCTTTTTCTTTGCTCATCGTCGTGTCGCTCATCCGCTCACATCCTCTTGCCGGCATTGTAGGCGCCGGCCAACGCCGTCAATCGTGCCACCTCGGTAAGGAAGCGATCGGCGATCGCACCCGGGGCGAGAACGAGGTGAACCGTGTGCTCACGGCCGAGCACGCCGCCCAGCTCGGCCGCGGTGAAGATCTCCACCGGCGCCGGCCCGTTCCGCGCCGCGCCGGCCAAGGCCGCTAGTTTCTGACGCCCGCCGGGTGCCGCGTCAACCGCCTGAATAAGGACCGCACCTTCTCCGGCGGCAAGCTTGGCCTTTGCCTTCTCGAAACCGCCGACCGCCGCCCCGGCCCGCCGAGCCAGACCGATCAGGTCCAGACAGCGGCGCCGCAACGATGCGGCAACCTGTTCCGCCAGATCCTCGGCCACGGTCACCGGCCGCTTGGCGGCGCGGGCGAAGAGGTTGCGGCCGCACGCGCGCTCGATCATATCGCGCCGTGGCGCCAACCACAAACCGCGCCCCGGCAACTTGCCGGCGGCGTCGAACACGATCCTGCCGGCGGGATCCACGACAAATCGCAGCAATTCCGTCTTCGGGCGAAGCTCGCCGCTCGCCAGGCATCGCCGCACCGGGCCGGCCGCCTCGCGGCGGGGCTCGGCCCTCGATTCGCTATGTGTCATCGTCGCCATCATGGAGCGTGTCGCGGGCTTGCGGTTGGATTAACCTGCCGGCTCGCTCTCGGACACCGTTTCCTCCGCCTCCGCGGCGGTGTCCGGGGCCTGCTCCGCGTCGGGCAGGTCGTCGAACCAGTGCGCCCGCGCGGCCATGATGACCGCGTTGGCGTCGTCGATGGAGAGCGACCCCTCGCCAAGGATCTCGATCAGCTCGTCGCTGGCGAGGTCACCCAGATCGTCGAGCGTCTTGATGCCCTTCTCACCGAGAGAGACCAGCATGGCGGCGCGCAGCCCCTCGAGAGCGGCCAGCTCGTCGGACACGCCCAGCTCCCGGCGCTGTTCGTCGTAACGCCGGTCCTGCTCTTCCAGATAGGTCCGGGCGCGCACTCGGAGCTCTTCGGCGACGTCCTCGTCGAAACCTTCGATCTCGGCCAGCTCGGCGAGCGGCACGAAAGCGACCTGTTCCAGGCTTGCGAAGCCCTCGGCCACAAGGAGGTGGGCGATCACGTCGTCGACGTCGAGCGCGGTCATGAAGATCTGCGAGCGCTGGCGGACCTCCTCCTGCCGGCGGCGCGACTCCTCCTCCTCCGTCAGGATGTCGATGTCCCACCCGGACAGCTGCGAGGCGAGCCGCACGTTCTGTCCGCGCCGGCCGATCGCCAGCGACAGCTGGTCGTCGGGTACCACCACCTCGATCCGTCCCTGCTCCTCGTCGAGCACCACCTTGGTCACCTCCGCCGGGGCCAGGGCGTTGACGACGAAGGTCGCGGTGTCCGGCGACCAGGGAATGATGTCGATCTTCTCGCCCTGGAGCTCGCTGACCACGGCCTGGACCCGGCTGCCGCGCATGCCGACGCAGGCGCCGACCGGATCGATCGAGGAGTCGTGGGAGATCACCGCGATCTTGGCACGGCTGCCCGGGTCGCGCGCCACCGCCTTGATCTCGATGATGCCGTCGTAGATCTCCGGCACCTCCTGGGCGAACAGCTTGGCCATGAGCTGCGGATGGGTGCGCGAAAGAAAGATCTGCGGCCCGCGGGTCTCCTCGCGCACGTCGTAGATGTAGGCGCGCACCCGGTCGCCGGTTCGGAAGGTCTCGCGCGGCAGCGATTCGTCGCGGCGCATCAGGCCTTCGGCCCGCCCCAGGTCGACCGTGACGTTGCCGAACTCGTTGCGCTTCACGATGCCGTTGACGATCTCGCCGGTCCGATCCTTGAACTCCTCGAACTGGCGCGAGCGCTCGGCCTCGCGCACCTTCTGCACGATAACCTGCTTGGCCGTCTGGGCGGCGATGCGCCCCAGGTCGATCGGCGGCAGGTCCTCGACCACGAAATCGCCGACTGTCGAGCCCGGGCGGCGGATCTCGGCGTCCTGGAGGGTCATTTGGGTGAACTCGTTCTCCACCTCGTCGACCACCTCGCGGAAGCGGCGCAGCCTGATCTCGCCGGACTTGCGGTCGATCTCGGCCCGGATATCGTGCTCGTGGCCGTACTTGGCGCGGCCGGCCTTGCCGATCGCCTGCTCCATGGCCTCCAGCACCTCGTCGCGCTCGATGCTCTTCTCGCGCGCGACGGCGTCGGCCACCTGCAGCAGCTCGGTTCGGGAAAGAGTTGCCGTCTCCATCATCTCGTCTCGGTCCCCATCGTCAAAATCACTGTCGTTCCGTCGGCGCCGCCCCATGGGCCGCGATCAGGTCGTCGGTCAAGAGCAGCTTGGCCTTGGCCAGGTCACCGAAGGGCAAGCTGACCTCGCCGGTCTCCGTCGCCAGGCGGATCGAGTCCCGGTCCAGACCGAGCAGCGTGCCGCGAAAGCGCCGGCGCCCCTCGATCGGCATGCGCGTCTCGAGCCGCGCCTCGAAGCCGGCGAAGCGGGCGAAGTCGTCCAGCCGCGTCAGCGGTCGGTCGATCCCCGGCGAGCTCACCTCCAGCACATAGGCGCTGCGGATCGGGTCGGCCACATCGAGGTGGGCCGAGATCTCGCGGCTGGCGGCGGCGCAGTCGTCGACCGTGACGGCCGCGCCGTCGAGCCGCTCAACCATTACCTGCAGCTTGGCCCGCCGGTCGCCGGACAGCAGCACGCGGACGATCGCGTAGCCGAGCGCCTCGAGCGGCGCCGAGATCAGTTGCTCGACTTCGGCCGCCTTACCTTCACTGGTCAAATGCGCGCCAGGCACCGCCTCGAAAGGCTTCGATAGCGCCACTCACCGACTCCCGCTTATGCCGAACAAAAAAGTGGGCCCTTGGCCCACCTCGTTTCGAGAGCCAGACGCACCCGGTTCGGCCGGTTGCGTCCACCCTTATGGTTAGGCGGAATTTACGCCCCGAAACCCAAGTTCGCAAGGCCTTTATGCCGGATCGGCGGCCGTCGCCGGGGCTCTGTCCCGGGGCACGCGGAGGAAGCGCAGGAAGGCCGGTCGGCGGCCTTGGCTGAGCGCCTTGAGCTCGTAGCGGGTCGAGGGCCAGTCGTCCGGACGGCGCCGCCAGTCGTCCGGGCCCCGGGCCAGCCAGCGGAAGGCCGGATGGGCGGTGGTCAACTCCAGGATGCGGCGCAGATAGCCGTCGTGGTCGGTCGCGATCCTCAGCTCGCCGCCGTCGCTGAGGGTCGTGGCCAGGCGGTCGAGCAGGGAATCCGTCAGAAGACGGCGCTTGTGATGCCGGACCTTGGGCCAGGGGTCGGGAAACAGCAGAAACACCCGGCCGAGCGCCGCCGGTGGCAGGGCATCCAGCAGATCGCGCGCGTCGCCCTGGTAGAGCCGGACGTTGCCGACCCCCTCGGCTTCGATGCGCTTCACCGCGGCGGCGACGCCGTTGATGAAGACCTCGGCACCGAGCATGCCGACGTCCCGGTTCTCCGCCGCCTGCCAAACGAGGTGTTCGCCGCTGCCGAAACCGATCTCGAGCCAGACTTCCTTCGGCGGCACGTCGAACAGGCCGCCGGCGTCCAGCGTCAAGCCGGGCGCGGGAAGCGAAACGGCCAATTCGGGCAGCCGGCTCTCCAGCAGGCTCCGCGCCTTGGGCCGCAGCGGCCGGCCGAGCCGGCGGCCGTGGGTCTTGCGCCGCGGAAAGCCCGGGCCCTCGTGGGGATCGCGGCCGGCCATGCGCCTAGCGGCGGATCGCGCCTGCCCGGCGGGACCGGGCGCACCCAAGCGAACGCCGGTCAGGCGTCGAAGGCTGCCTTAAGTCCTTCCACAAGGTCGAGGCGCTCCCAGGAAAATCCACCTTGCGGGTCGGGCGCGCGGCCGAAATGGCCGTACGCCGCCGTGCGGGCATAGATCGGCCGGTTCAGGCCGAGATGCTCGCGGATGCCGCGCGGAGAGAGGTCGACCATGTCCTGCAGCGTAAGCGACAGCTTATGCGGATCGACCCGGTGCTCGCCGCCACAGGCGCTGACGTAGACCGACAGGGGCTTCGAGACTCCGATGGCGTAGGACAGCTGGATCGTGCAGCGCTCGGCGAGCCCGGCGGCGACCACGTTCTTGGCCAGATAGCGCGCCGCGTAGGCTGCCGAGCGGTCGACCTTGGTCGGGTCCTTGCCGGAGAAGGCGCCGCCGCCGTGGGGCGCCGCGCCGCCATAGGTGTCGACGATGATCTTGCGCCCGGTCAGCCCGCAATCGCTGTCCGGGCCGCCGATCACAAAACGGCCGGTCGGGTTGACGTAGAACTCGCTGTCGTCGCACATCCAGCCCTCGGGCAGGGCCTGGAGGACGTAGGGCCGGACGATCTCGCGCACCGCGTCCTGATCGAGCTCTTCCGCGTGCTGCGTCGATACCACGATCGAGGTGGCGCCGGTCGGCCTGTCGTCTTCGTACTGGAGGGTCACCTGGCTCTTGGCGTCGGGGCCGAGGCCGGGCGCGTCACCCGCGTGGCGCGCTTCGGCGAGCAGCCGGAGGATCTTGTGCGACAGGTGGATGGCCGCCGGCATGAGCTCCTCGGTCTCGCGGCACGCGTAGCCGAACATGATGCCCTGGTCGCCGGCGCCCTCGTCCTTGTTGCCGGCGGCGTCGACGCCCTGGGCGATGTCCACTGACTGTTCGTGGATGAAGTTCTCGACCGCCGCCGATCGCCAATGAAAGCCTTCCTGCTCGTAGCCGATATCCTTGACCGCCTGGCGCGCCGCTTCCTCGATCAGTTCCGGCGTCACCGTCGAGGGCCCGCGGACCTCGCCGCCGAGAACGATCCGGTTGGTGGTAGCCAGGGTCTCGACCGCGACCCGCGACAGAGGGTCCTGGGACAGAAACAGATCCACCACAGTGTCGGAGATTCGGTCGCAAACCTTATCGGGGTGACCTTCCGACACGGATTCGCTGGTGAAGAGATATCGCCTCTGTTTCAAATCAGATTCTCCCAGGCGGGTGCCGCGACCTTCGGGACCTTGCGGTCGTCGCGCAGAGCCAAGCCGATGGCGGATTTGCCGTCATTCCGCTGCGCCGCCGATAGCACGGTAGCCGCGGCCGGCGGCACTTTGCCGCCAGTGCAATTTTTTCGTCAAGCAGAAATGCCGCAGCGTCGCCGCGTCAGCCGGCCTTCTCGTAGGGGCCGAGGCCGAGCGCCTTGACCATCTCGAACAGCCTCTTTCGGACCTGGGGATCCTGAATCTTGTAATAGGCCCGTACCAGCTCCAGCGTCTCCCGGCGGGCCATCGGGCTGGGCTCGTTCAAGGGCTCGACCTCGGCCTTGCCCCGCACCTGACCGGGCGACGCGGCGGCGACGTCTTCCGACATGTCGTCGAAGAAGAAACCGACCGGCACGTCCAACACGCGCGACAGGTCGAAGAGCCGGCTGGCGCCGATCCGGTTCGAACCCCTCTCGTATTTCTGGATCTGCTGAAAAGTAAGGCCGATGGCCTCCCCGAGTTTTTCCTGGCTCATCCCCAACAAAGTCCGACGGAGCTTCACCCGGCCGCCGACGTGAACATCAATTGGATTGGGCACGCCTTCGCCGCGGCTGGAGTCTTTATCCCCACCCCGGTTCATACGGTAATCTCCTTCTTGAAAATCTTCGCATCAACCCCCGATCCCGATGCAGTCAACGCATACCATAGTATGTGTCTGATTGTGAACCCTTATGAAGGTTTTATGAACTCGGAAAGAGAGAAGATTATCGGCCTTCGCGCCACTTCAGACCGAAGGCCAGCGCCAGGGCCGCGAACAGCAACACGGCAATGACGGCATTGCCGATTCGCGAGAAGGGCGTCGGTTCGAGCGCCTTCGGCAGGGGGGAGTCGATCAGCCGGACCTCCTGGAGGCCGGCGCTGTCGAGCAGGCGGCCGTAGCTGTCGATGACGGCGGAGATGCCAGAGTTGGCGACGCGTACGATCGGCAGGCCTTCCTCGACCGCGCGCAGGCGGGCCGCCGCCAGGTGCTGGTGCGGCCCGGAGCTGGTGCCGAACCAGGCGTCGTTGGTCAGGTTGAGCAGCCACCCAGGGCGGCTGTCCGCCTGGACCACGGCACCGGGAAAGATCACCTCGTAGCAGATCAGCGGGCCGACCGGCGGCAGGCCCGGCAGGTCAAGCGACAGCGGCCCCGGGCCGGCGCTGAAATCGATGGCGCCGGGTGTCAGCTTGTCGATCGGCAACCACTCCCGGAGCGGCGCGTACTCGCCGAAGGGCACCAGGTGGAACTTGTCGTAGGTGGCCCGGATCGCGCCGGCGCCGTCGAGCGCATGGAAGGAGTTCCAGACCTGCCGGCGGCCGCCGCTGAAGGAGGACCTGATCGCGCCGGTCAGCAGCAGTCCGTCCGGCGGGATGACCGCGGCGAGGTCGCGGCGCAGGATCGGCTCCTGCTCCAGAGAATAGGTCACCGCGGTCTCGGACCAGATCACGTGGGTGACAGGTTCCGCGCCGGGCCGCCGGGACAGGTTCACCTGGTCGACCAGGTTGCGCAACCGCAGCTCGGGGTCCCATTTGAGCGTTTGTTCGATGCTCGGCTGGACCAGGCGCAACCGCACGCCCTCGACCCCGTCGGCGCCGGGCGCCGGCGCCGAGGCGAGCCGCCAGGCCCCGGCCGCCCACAGCAGGAGCAGCAAGCCGGCCATTGCCGACACCGGCGCCCAGCGCATCCACGGGCCAGCGCCGGCGATACCCAGCGTGGCGGGGGCCCCGGCGGCGGCCACGGTGACGAAGGAAAGGCCCCAGACGCCGGCCAGCGCGGCGCTCTGCAGCACGGCGTCGGAGAACACCCAGACCGACCCGACGAGGTTCCAGGGGAAGCCGGTCAAGAACCAGGACCGAATCCACTCGGCGAACAGCCAGGCGGCGGCCAGCATCAGCCAGCGGCCGTGCCGGGGACCCGGCAGACGCCAGGCCAGCGCCACCGCGACGCCCGGAAAGAGCGCCATGCCGCCGCACAGCAGGCCGACCGCCAGCGGCATCAGCAGCGCGAAGCGCTCCGCGTCGACGAAGAAGGCGATGCCGACCCAATAGAGTCCGGCCAGGAAGTAGCCAAAGCCGAAAGCCCAGCCGAGGCCGAACGCGGCCCGCGCGCTACCTACCCCGGACAGCAGCCAAAGCAGGCCGGTGAAGGCCGGCACCAGCAGAAACACGAGATGCAGCGGCGGCAGGGCGGTACTGGCCAGGAGCCCCAGGCCGACCGCCAATGCGAGGCGCGGCCAGGTGCCGAGGCCGGCCAGGCGGCGGGCGAGCTTGAGCGCGGGTGCCGCCGGATCAGTCTGCAGCGCGATGGCCACGGTCGGTCACCCTTTCCGGCAGGTTGCGAACACGCAGCCGCTTGATGCGCCGGGGGTCGGCCTGCAGCACCTCGAAAGAGACACCTGAGGGTTCGTGCACCAGGAGCTCGCCTCGGGTCGGAACCCGGCCGGCCAGGGAGAAAACCAGGCCGCCCAGCGTATCGATATCCTCTTCCCGCTCCTCATCCGAGAGCACGGGGCCGACCAGCTCCTCGAACTCCTCGACCATGGCGCGGGCATCGGCGATCAGCGACCCGTCGGCCCGGAACACCAGTTTCGGCCCGTCGACCACGTCGTGCTCGTCCTCGATCTCACCGATGATCTCCTCGACCAGGTCCTCGATGGTGATGAGCCCGTCGATCCCGCCGAATTCGTCGACCACCAGCGCCATGTGGGTGCGCGACAGGCGCATCTCGAGCAGGAGGTCGAGGACCCGCATCGAGGGCGCGATGATGAGGACCTTGCGCATGATCGCCGGCAGATCGAAGTTCTCGGGCGCGGCCGCGCAAGGCAGCACGTCCTTGATATGGACCAGGCCGAGTACGTCGTCGAGCGTGCCGCGGTAGACCGGCAGGCGCGAGTGCCCGGCCTTGCTCATGACGTCGAGCAATTCGTCCAGGTCCGTCTCGGCGTCGACCGAGACGATGTCGGCGCGCGGCACCATAACGTCGTAGGCCGTGGAGTGACGCTGCTTGAGGATGTTGGCGAGCATGATCCGCTCGTCGTTACTGATCGGCGGGCCCTCGGCGTCCTCCACCTCGGTCTCGCCGATCTCCTCGATGATCTCCTCGATGGTTTCGCGCAGGGCATCGCCGTTGCGCGCGCGGAACAGGCCGCGCAGCCACTGCCAGAGGCCGACGAGCGGCCCCCCTTCGCTCTGGCCGTTGCGGCCCAGCTTGGCGTTGCCGGAGTAGCTGGTCATGACACAGTTCCCGCCGGCAGGGCGTCCCGAGGTTCGGCGGCGTCCCGATAGGGGTCGGGAACGCCCAGCCCGGCCAGGATCCGGCGTTCGAGGTCTTCCATCGCGGCCGCCTCGCCGGCGGTTTGATGATCGTGACCGAGCAGGTGGAGCAGCCCGTGAACGACGAGATGGGCGAAGTGATCGGCCAGTCGCTTGTCCTGGACGACCGCCTCGCGGGCGATCGTCTCGCGGGCGAGCACCACGTCGCCCAGCAGGCGCGGCCCGGGCCCGGGATCGCCGGGCCCGTCGAGATCGCCGAAGGACAGCACGTTGGTCGGGCCGGACCGCCCCCGGTAGCGCCGGTTCAGCTCCGCCGCGGTGGCGTCGTCGGCGAGCACGATCGAGACCTCACTTGGCGGCGCCGCGTCGTCGGACGGCCGGGCCGCGCGCCAGGCCGCCTCGGCGGCGCGGCGCGCAACGGCCTCTGCCTCGGGCAGGTCGGACAGCCATCGCGGATCCTCGGCGAGGACCCAGAGCTTCAAGCCGGTACTTGGAGGTTCTTCGCTCATGCCCTGTTGAGAGACCGTCGTCTCGCCCTCATCGCCCCTTGTCGCCGCGCTTCCGGTCCCTGGCATCGTAGGCTCGAACGATCCGCGTGACCAAGGCGTGGCGCACCACGTCCGCGTCGGTGAAGCGGACGAAAGCCACCTCGTCCAGATCGCCCAGCAGCTCGACCGCGTCGCGCAGCCCGGACGGCTGGCCGTGAGGCAGATCGATCTGCGACAGGTCTCCGGTGATCGCCATCCTGCTGTTCTCGCCGAAGCGGGTCAGGAACATCTTCATCTGGACGGGCGTGGTGTTCTGCGCCTCGTCGAGGATGACGAAGGCGTTGCTGAGCGTGCGCCCGCGCATGAAGGCGAGCGGCGCGACCTCGATCTCGCCGCTCGACAGGCGGTTCATGACCTGATCGGCCGGCAGCATGTCGTAGAGCGCGTCGTAAAGCGGCCGCAGGTAGGGATCGACCTTGTCGCGCAGGTCCCCCGGCAGGAAGCCGAGCCGCTCCCCCGCCTCCACGGCGGGCCGCGACACGATCAGCCGGTCGACCTTGCCGGACATCAGCAGCGAGACCGCCATGGCGACCGCCAGGTAGGTCTTGCCGGTGCCGGCGGGCCCGAGGCCGAACACCAGCTCGTGGCGCATCAGCGCGTCGATGTAGGCCGCCTGGCCGGCGGAGCGCGGCGAGATGTGCCGCCGGCGGGTCCGGATCGTAAGATGCTCGGCGTGGATCGCGTCGGCTGCCGCGCCCTGGTCCGGGTCGGCCTCGCTCCGGGCCAGCCGCACCACGGCGTCGACCTCGCCGTCGCCGACGCCGAGGCCCTTGAGCAAGCGGTCGTAGAGCGCGGTCAGCGCGGCCCGTGCGTTGCGCACCGCGTCGGGCGGCCCGCTGATCGCCACCTGATTGCCGCGGCAGGCGAGCGAGACCCCGAGCTGCCGTTCGATCCTTGCCAGGTTCTGGTCGTGCTCGCCGAACAGCATGGGGAGCACGCTGTTGTCCTCGAACTGCAGGACATCGGGCTGATCGGCCGTCTGGGAGACGCTCATCGGCCGGCTCCCGCGGTAGCTGCGCCGACCGGAATCCCGCCGGCCGGCCCTGGGGCACGCGCCTCGACGACCCGGCCGGCCAGGCTGTTGGCATGACCCGCCTCGATCTCGACCGGCACCAGCCGGCCCAGGAGCGCCGAGGGCGCGGCGGCGTGGACCGCCTGCATATGGGGACTGCGCCCGACCAGCTGGCCGGCGCCGCGACCGGCGCGTTCGAACAGGACCTCGACCACCCGGCCCACGCTGGCACGGTTGAAGGCCGTCTGCTGCTCGTTCAAGAGGGTCTGCAGCATGGCGAGACGCTCGTCCTTGACCGCTTCGGGCACCTGATCGGGCTGATCGGCCGCCGGCGTGCCCGGGCGCGGCGAGTACTTGAAGGAGTAGGCCTGGGCGTAGCCGACCTCGGTGACCAGGCGCAGAGTTTGGGCGAAGTCCTGATCGGTCTCGCCCGGGAAGCCGACGATGAAGTCCGAGGACAAGGCCAGGTCCGGGCGGGCGCGCCGCAGGCGGGCCACGATGTCGAGGTAGTCCGCGGCCCCGTGGCGCCGGTTCATCGCCCGCAAGATCCGGTCGGAACCCGACTGCACCGGCAGGTGCAGGTAGGGCATGAGTTCCGCGACATCGCCGTGGGCTTCGATCAGCTCGGCGTCCATGTCCGCGGGGTGGGAGGTCGTGTAGCGCAGGCGCCGAAGGCCGTCGATCCGGGCCAGGCGCCGGATCAGGCGGCCGAGGCCCCAGGTGGCGGCGGCCCCGGCCTCGCCGTGATAGGCGTTGACGTTCTGGCCGAGCAGCGTGATCTCGATCGTGCCGGCAGAGACCATGCGCTCGGCTTCGGCGACGATTTCGGCGGCCGGCCGCGAGAACTCGGCGCCGCGGGTGTAGGGCACCACGCAGAAGGTGCAGAACTTGTCGCAGCCTTCCTGGATCGAGAGGAAGCCCGCGGCGCCCTGGGGCGAGGCCTCCTCCGGCAGGTGATCGAACTTGGATTCGGTCGGAAACTCGGTATCCAGGACCGGCCGGCCGGCTTCGGGGCCGAGCGCGCGGCGCACCATCTCCGGCAGGCGATGATAGGTCTGGGGGCCGAAAACCAGGTCCACCTGGGGCGCGCGGCGCACGATCTCCTCGCCTTCCGCCTGCGCGACGCAGCCGGCGACGCCGATCAGCATGGGCGCGCCCCGGGCCGCCTTGGCCTGCTTCAGCCGGCGCAGCCGGCCGAGCTCGGAGAAGACCTTCTCCGACGCCTTCTCACGAATATGGCAGGTATTCAGGATCACCAGATCGGCGTCTTCGAGCCTGTCGGTCACGGCATAGCCAAGCGGGGCCAAGGTATCCGCCATACGGGTCGAGTCGTAGACGTTCATTTGGCAACCATAGGTCTTGATAAAGAGTTGCTTTGCCATATCAGGCGCATTCCGCCGCCGTTCCGGCGGGCTCCGCGGGGTCTCTTCGTGGTCGGGACATGTCTAGGCGCGCGAGGTCGGGCAAGAACGGCGGTTTCCTAGCTTGCCGGGACCGGCACCGCGGCTTCCCCGGCCGGCATGGGGCGCCCGGTCAGGGCCGAGGCCACACCGAGGGATGAAAGACGCTGACAGTGTTCGCTCAAGGCCTTCCTGCATCCCAATTCGTCCACCGTGACCGGCGGGTGGAAACGGATCTCAACCGTCAGTCGCCCCATTCCCGCCATCTGCCATAGATGGGGTGCCAGATCCATATCGCCATACCAGGCGAAGAGCGGCCGGAGGTAGCGGCCCAAGGGCAAACCGTCGAGCTTGGTATAGGCGATGGAGACCGACTGCACCCGGACCGGGCGGCCCTTCGGCCGGTACTCGGCCACGGACAGGAGCGCGCTCTTGAAGGGCTTGACCCGATTGCCGTCGCCGCTGGTCCCCTCGGGGAACAGGATCAGGTCGTCGCCGCTTTCCATGCGGTCCAGCAGCTCGTCGCGGTGGTCGGCGGTGCGGGTCCGCCGGCGCTCGACGAAAACCGTCCGCTGCATCCGGGCCAGCCAGCCGAACAGGGGCCAGGATCGCACCTCCGCCTTGGCGATGAAGCAGCCGTAGATCAGCGATCCCAGGGCGGTGATGTCCAGATAGGAGACGTGATTGGCGAGGTAGATGGTCGGATGCTCGTGCGACGGCTCGCCCTTGCACACGACCTCGATGCCGAGGATCCGGCAACACTGCTGGTGGTACCAGCGGGGCAGCTTGTGGCTCAGCCGGAGCTTCAGGGAGAGCGCAAGTGTCTGCAAAGCCATCATCGGCAAGGTGAAGCCCGTCATGAGGGAGAGACGGACCAGCGCGACGAGCCGCGAGGAGGGGATGGTCTTCGCCATGACCGTCAGGCCCTGCTCTCCTCCCGCACGTAGTGACGGTAGTACTTCTCCGTCACGCGGTCGGTCTTGACCAGGATGCAGACGTCGGTCGTGCCGAATTCGCCGTCGACGACGGCGCCGTCGCCGACAAAGCCGCCGAGGCGCAGATAGCCCTTGACCAGCGGTGGCAGGGCCTGGAGCGCCGCTTTCTGGTCGATCTGATCCGGCGGCATGAAGTCCATGTCGACGTAGAGCTCGGGCAGGGCGCGCGGCCGCAGAAAGGCCGGCGCCATGTGGTTGTGATACATGAAGGCGAGCGGCACGGCGAGTTCGCGCGGCTCAACGCCGGGCAGGCTGGCGCAGCCGAACAGGATATCGATGTCGTAGTGGAACACGTAGGCCGCGATGCCGCGCCAGAGAAGGTACATGGTTGCGCCGGTCCTGTACTCGGCATCGACACAGGACCGGCCGACCTCCAGCAGCTCCCCGCCGTGGGCCACCAGGTTGGTGATATCGTATTCGCCCGCGGTGTAGAACCGGCCGAAGCGGTCCGCGGCCTCGCGGCGCATCATGCGGTAGGTCCCGACCACGGCCTGCGCGGCGTCGCTCCCGCGGGTCTCGTCGATCACCAGGAGATGGTCGCAGAACTCGTCGAAGCTGTCGAATTCGCGCTCCAGCGAGGCCATTTCCTGGCTCGGCTTGGCCGTCATCTCCTCGCAGAAGACGCGGTAGCGCAGGCCTTGCGAGGCCCTGATCTCGTCGGCCGATTCGGCCAGCCTAATGTGCAGGTTCCGCGCCCTGACATCGACCGGACGCGGGATTTCGCTGTGGGTCACGTCTTCATGGCCGCCTTGTCGGCACGCGGCGTCCCCGTGAGTTGCCGCAGAGAGTGGGTTGCTGCAGAGAATGACGCAAGACGCGATCGGTTCCTAGAAATTTCAGGATTCCCGCTGGCGGTCCCGCCGCGCCGGCTTGCCATCGGCCTCTTCGGCCTGGATGCCGTAGAGCTCCAGCCGGTGGCCGACCAGCCGATAGCCGAGCTCCTGTGCGACCAGGCGCTGCAGCTTCTCGATTTCGTCGTTGCGAAACTCGATCACCTCGCCGGAGTTGACGTCGATGAGATGGTCGTGATGTTCGTCGGACCGTTCCTCGTAACGCGCCCTACCGTCACCGAAATCGTGCTTCTCGAGGATATTGGCTTCCTCGAACAGCTTCACGGTCCGATAGACCGTGGCGATCGAGATGCGCGGATCGACGGCGGACGCCCGTTTGAACACGAGCTCTACGTCGGGATGATCCGTCGCGTCGGAAAGCACCTTTGCGATGACCCGCCGCTGTTCGGTCATCTTGAGGCCCTTCTCGACGCAGAGCTGCTCGATACGAGAATCCATCATTCCGCCAACGATGGCGCCTGCCGCTCCCGCGGATCGGCATCAGACGTGCTGCGGGAATATCGCATCTGCAATGCCGGCGAACAATGGCCTATCGGCCACGCCCGGCCGAGCTGGACGGCGGAGTTTAGGCCCGGCGGCGCCGCGCGCGCGTGCCCAGGCCGATCTGCTTGGCCAGCTTGGACCGCTGCTTCGCGTAGTTCGGCGCGACCATCGGGTAGTCGGGCGAAAGGCCCCAGCGCTCCCGATACTCCTCCGGCGTCATGTTGTAGGCCGTCTTGAGATGGCGCTTCAGCATCTTGAGCTTCTTGCCATCTTCCAGACAGACGATGTGATCGGGGGTTACGGACTTCTTGACCGGCACGGCCGGTGTCGGCCGTTCGGTCTCCCGTTCCGTGACGCCGCCAACCGTAGATAGCGTTTGGTAGACGTCCCGAATGAGCTGAGGAAGATCGTCGACGGGAACGGAATGGTTCGACACATGGGCCGAAACGATGTTCGTCGTCAGAGATAAGAGCTCGCTGGAGTTTGATTGATCCGCCATAGCCCGTGCGCACCCCGTTTGTTTGCTTGCTAGAGAATATAGTTACTATGTTAACCTAAAGCAACCGTGTAGAACAACTAATAAACGTGGATGGGCAAACATCCGGATCGTTTGTCTATTAGCAGCACTTTTTCTGGTGTTCCCTAGAACCGGACGGCTGATTTAGTCCGAATGGCGCAGCGGCCGCCGTCGGGTCCGCGCCGCTAGACGGCGGCGAAACTGAAGGCCAGGGCCACGGCAGTCTGCCGGTCGCGATTCGCGCGCTGATAGTAGGCCGGGCGCCGCGCGAACTCGACGAAACCGAGGCCGCCGTAGAGAGCGCGCGCGGCCCGGTTGTCTTCCGCAACCTCCAGCAGGACCTTTTCAGCGCCGAAGGCCCGGGCCCTCGCCATGGCCGCCAGCAGGAGGGCCCGGCCGAGGCCCTGCCGCCGCTGCTCGGGACGGACGCAAATGGTTAAGATCTCACATTCCTCGGCCACGCAGCGCGCCATGACGAAACCGAGCGCCGCCGGGTCGCCCGCCGCGGCGCCGACGGTCGCGGTCAAGGCGAACACGCCGGGGCCCGACGCGAGCGAGGCGATCGCCTCGGCGCTCCAGGAATCCTCGGGAAAGCAGGCCTCATGGAGCGCCGCGAGCACCTCCGGGTCGCCACCGGGACTCAACGCTGGGTCGCCGGTCGCCATGAAGGTCAGGCCCGCTTGCCGGGCTTCGTGGTATCCGGCGCCCGCAAATAGAGCGGCTCGGGCGGCGGCGCGCCGGCGGGCGGACGCGGCATGGCCTGGGCCAGACGCGCGACCCAGGCGGCGTCGGCATGGCCCGGCGCAGCGGTCAGGGCGGAATCGCCCCAGGCCGCCTCGATGGCCTTCCGGCACTGTTCGATCGCGTCGCCGGCGAAGAGGTAGGCGCCCGGCCCGAGGCGGCCGGCCAGGCTTTCGGGCCGGATGCTGACCGGCGCCGCGCGCGGCACGAGGCCGGCGCCGAAGACCTGGAGGTAGACCTCCGCGCGCTTGGCGTCGATCAGCACAGCCAGCTCGCGGTCGCGCCATTCGGCCTCCGGCACAGCCGCCGCGACGGCGCGGAAGTTGCTCACCCCGAGGATCGGCAGGCCGGCGGCGAGCGCGAGGCCGCGCGCCGTGGCGAGGCCGATGCGTACGCCGGTGAAGCCGCCCGGGCCTACGGTCACGGCGACCGCCTCGAGGTCGGCGAAGTCCACCGCAGCCTCGCCCATCACCGCCTCGATCATGGGTACAAGGCGCTCGGCGTGGCCGCGCGCCATCAGCTCGAGACGCCGCGAACGCACCGCGCCGTCGCGCCAGACGGCGGCGGAGCAGGCCCCGCCCGCGCAATCGAGGGCGAGCAGGCTGGTCAGGGACATGGACGAGCGGCGGGGTCAGAGCACCCGGCAGGCCTGGTCGAACTCGAGCCGGGGCGAGCGCGGATGGAGCTTCTCCGGGTCGCCGTGGCCGAGATTGCAGAGGAAGTTGGACTTCACCTGGCCGTCGGGGAAGAACGCGCGGTCGACGGCTTCGTTGTCGAATCCCGACATGGGCCCGCAGTCCAGGCCGAGCGCGCGGGCGGCGATCATCAGATAGGCGCCCTGCAGGCTGCCGTTGCGGAACGCGGTGTCCCTGCTCAACTCGGTCTTGCCGACGAACCAGGAGCGCGCGTCGGTATGGGGGAAGAGCTGGGGCAGGCGCTCGTAGAACGCCAGGTCGTGGCCGACGATGGCGGTTACCGGGGCCGCCATGGTCTTCTCCACGTTGCCCTCGGCCAGCGCCGGCTTGAGGCGCTCCTTGGCCTCCGGAGACTTGACGAAAACCAGCCGCATCGGGCTGCAGTTGGCGCTGGTCGGGCCCATTTTCGCCAGGTCGTAGACCGCCTGCAGAAGGACGTCGCTGACCTCGCGGTCCTGCCACGAGGAATGGGTGCGCGCGTTCCGGAAGATGCGGTCCAGTGCGGCGTCGCTCAGGATGTTGCTCACCTTGTCGCTCCCTTGTCTTCGCGGCACCGACGGAGGGCCGGCGCGAACCAGCCGACGCGGCTCCCTCACAGCCGGGCGATACCGAGCGCGGGTCCTATCCGAAGGAATCCTCTATGGCCAGGCGGAAGGCGCCGCCCGTTGCCGCGCCGCGCCATGCCGCCCTCTCCGCCGTTCCAGGCTAGACGACGGCGCGAACCTCAACCACCTCGGGAATGTAGTGCCGCAGCATGTTCTCGATGCCCATCTTGAGCGTCGCCGTCGAGCTCGGGCAGCCCGCGCAAGCGCCCTGCATGTGCAGGAAGACGATGCCGTTCTCGAAGCCGCGGAACACGATATCGCCGCCGTCCTGGGCGACCGCCGGCCGAACCCGCGTATCGATCAGCTCGCGGATCTGGGAAACAACCTCGTCGTCGTCCTCGCCGGCGCCGGCCTCTTCCTGGGCCGCGCCCTCGATGATAACCGGGCGCCCGGCGGTGAAGTGCTCCATGATCACGCCGAGGATGGCGGGCTTGAGCAGATACCACTCCTTGTCTTCGGCCTTGGCGACGGTGATGAAGTCGGAGCCGAGGAAGACGCCGCTGACGCCTTCGACCTGGAACAGGCGCTCCGCCAGGGGCGAGCGCCCGGCGTCGTCCCGGTTCTCGAAGTTCGCTGTGCCGCTGGCCATCACGTCGCGGCCCGGGAGGAATTTCAGGGTCGCGGGGTTGGGTGTCGCTTCGGTCTGAATAAACATCTCTGGGTCTCCGGCTTGCTTCCGGAAATGTGGGTCAGCGGGGGGCAAAGATCAAGCGCCCACGGGGCTAGGGCCTGTTGGCACTCACGGCGCGCTCCTGGTCCGAGTGAAATCGGCCCGCTGTTAGGCGCAAGGAGGAAGGACATGCCGGGCATATTCGACGACGAGCAACGCGGCAGCGGGTCGATTTCGCCGGATCCCTTCGGGACGGGGCGCATTTGCGTCGGGGCGGCGTCACGGAAGGACTTGTGGGGCCCAACCCCACGGCGCCTCCCGCTCCTGGCCCCGGCGCAAATGCGCTCCCGCCAGGAGCGCGCCGTGAATGTCCACAGGCCCTAGGTCGGCGGTGAAGGCGTTGTGCTTTTCAACAAACACATTGAGTAGTCGTAAGACTAAGGGTTTACGTCGCCAGTTTGCAGACTGGAGCATGCTGCGGGTCTCTCTTTTTCTTGCCGTGCTGGTCGGCGCGTACCTGACGGGACTGCCCTATCGCGCCGGCGATTTGGTTGGCGGCGGCCTCTGGACACTTGTGCCGCCGGCCATCGCCGATGGCGATGGCGATGGCGACGGCGACGGGGATGGCGACGGTGACGGGGATGGCGACGGTGACGGCGATGGCGACGGCGACGGGGATGGTGACGGCGACGGGGATGGCGACGGCGATGGTGACGGCGACGGCGACGGGGATGGTGACGGCGACGGGGATGGTGATGGTGATGGCGACGGTTCCGATAGCGCTGGCAGCGATGACGGCGATTCCGATGATGGTGACGACGGCGACGATGGTGACGACGACGGGGATGACGACGGTGACGAAGGAGACGAAGACGGCGAAGCCAGTGACGAAGGCGACGGATCGACGACCAGCCAATCGGCGAGCAGCGGGGTTGGCAGCAACTCGGCGGTTGCGCGTGAGGTTCTGGTCGTCGATCCGAACCGGGAGACGCTCGCCGTCTTGAGCGATCTCTCCTTCTCGGTCCTTTCCATTCGGAACTTCGGTGAACTCGGCCTTTCGGTCGCACAGGTGAGCCCGCCCCTGGGTCTCAGCGCCGAAGAGGCGATTGAACTCTTGCGACGCGAGGCGCCGAACGGCAGCTATTCGCTCAACCACGTCTATTCGTCCACCGAAACGGAATGTACCGGGCGCCACTGTACGCAACGCACGCTGATCGCCTGGCAATCGGCCGGGCCTGCATGCGGCCGCGATGCCCGGATCGGCGTGGTCGACTCCGGCGTCGACGTGTCTCATCCCGCGCTGGCGGGCCAGGCTATCAAGGTCCGCACGTTCCCCAGTGGCGTGCCGTCGAAGCCGAGCGCCCATGGTACCGCGGTCGCCGGCCTCTTGGTCGGATCGCCCAACAGCGATTTTCCGGGCCTGATCCCAGCCGCAGAGGTTTTCCTCGCCGACGCCCTGCGGTCCAAGGAGGCCGGGGGGCTGGAGACCGTCAACGCTCTCGATCTGGTTGCCGCGTTGGACTGGCTCACTGGAAAGCAAGTGCAGGTCATCAACCTGAGCCTGTCCGGTCCCGACAACGCCTTGCTGGCGGCATCGGTGCCGCGCCTCCTGGAAAGGCGGATCGCTCTGATCGCGGCGGTCGGCAACTTCGGCCCCACCGCGCCGCCGGCCTATCCAGCCGCTTACGAGGGCGTTATCGCTGTCACCGCCGTTGACGCCGCTCTGAGAGTGTATCGGTGGGCCAATAGAGGTGATCATGTCGGTTTTGCCGCGCCCGGGGTGAAGGTCTGGACGATCGACCGGGCCGCCGGCGGCGAGTTTCGCGACGGCACGTCCTTCGCCGCGCCCTTCGTTACGGCGTTGGCCGCCGACTTGCTGACCGAGGAGCCCGGTCTGGGAAGCAATGATGTTACAGAGGCGTTGAGGGACCGGGCGCGCGATCTGGGCGAGCCGGGTAAAGACCCGATCTACGGTTGGGGCTTGATACAGGGTCCGCCGCGCTGCGACCCTTAGATCCGAATCTCCTAACCTTACCCGTGATAAGACGTGGAAATAGCAAGGGAGGTAAAGATCCCGCCGGACGACACGTCATCGGGCGGGACCTTCGCAGTTCTTGGGGAGCGGGTTTAAGGTCGGTTTGGAACCGACAGGCTACCCTCCAATCATCCTGAGGGTTTCATCCCCTTAGTTGTCATCGGCGCTAGTTGTCGTCGGTTCCGTCGTCGCCGTCGTCATCCCCGTCGTCGTCGCCGTCGTCGCCGTCGTCGCCGTCGTCATCCCCATCGTCGTCGCCGTCGTCGCCGTCGTCATCCCCGTCGTCGTCGCCGTCGTCGCCGTCATCGGAGTCGCCGTAATCAGAGTCGCCGTCGGAGCTGTCAGCGCTATCGGACCCATCGCCATCGCCGTCGCCGTCGCCGTCGCCATCCCCGTCGCCATCGCCATCCCCGTCGCCGTCGCCATCCCCGTCGCCGTCTCCATCCCCGTCGCCGTCGCCATCCCCGTCGCCGTCGCCATCCCCGTCGCCGTCGCCGTCGCCGTCTCCATCGCCGTCGCCGTCTCCATCGCCGTCGCCATCACCGTCGGCTCGGGCGCTCTGGGCCCATGTCGGCCCGTCGTTGGTCCAGGCCCATTTGGACAGGTCGTCGGTTGCAAGTGCGAATCCACCGGCCAACAGAGCGTAGACCGAGGTCAGAGTTTTGCGCGTAGAGATTCCCATTTGAACTAGCCCTCTCTTCATCCAGTACGCTGCGGTTTACGGTAACTAAAATGATAACGACGGAATTAAGGAGTTATTCCCCGCGATGGCGAAGCTCTCTAAGGCGGTAATTTCGAGACACGACGCTGAGCCGCCGTTGCTCTACCTTGCCTCGCCTAGGGCCGGCAGCTAAGAGTGCCCCCATTGCACTGTTTCGAGTTGGGGGGCGGCATGGCATCGATCATCGACATCAGAGGACGTGAGGTGCTCGATTCGCGGGGAAACCCCACGGTCGAGGCCGAGGTAACGCTTGATTCGGGTGCGTCGGGTCGGGCCGCCGTGCCGTCCGGAGCATCGACCGGCGCTTTCGAGGCCGTCGAGCTGCGCGACGGCGACGAGGCACGCTACGGCGGCAAGGGCGTGCTCCGGGCGGTCGAGGCGGTCAACCACGAGATCTTCGACGTCCTCTCGGGCATGGATGCCGAGGACCAGGTCCGGATCGATCAGATGATGATCGAGTTGGACGGGACCGAGAACAAGTCCCGGCTCGGCGCCAACGCGATCCTCGGCGTCAGCCTCGCGGTGGCGAAGGCGGCCGCCGAGGACACCGGCCTGCCGCTCTACCGCTATCTCGGCGGCGCCTACGCCTGCACCCTCCCGGTGCCTATGATGAACATCATCAACGGCGGCGCCCACGCCGACAACCCGATCGATTTTCAGGAGTTCATGATCCTTCCCGTCGGCGCCGGCAGCTTCGGCGAAGGCCTCCGCATGGGCGCCGAGGTGTTCCACGCGCTGAAGCGCGAGCTCTCGGCCTCGGGACACAGCACCAATGTCGGCGACGAAGGCGGCTTCGCGCCCAACCTCGCCACCGCCGGCGAAGCCCTCGACTTCATCGTCAAGGCGGTCGAGGCGGCCGGCTACCGGAGCGGCGAAGACGTGGTCCTGGGGCTCGACTGCGCCGCCACCGAGTTCTTCAAGGACGGCGCCTATCAGCTGGCCGGCGAGGGCCGGACGCTCGACGCCGCGGCCATGGCCGACACGCTGGCCGATCTCTGCGGCCGCTATCCCATCGTCTCGATCGAGGACGGCATGGCCGAGGAGGACTGGGACGGCTGGGCCGTGCTAACCGAGAAGATCGGCCAAACGGTCCAACTGGTCGGCGACGACGTCTTCGTGACCAATCCCGAGCGGCTCAGCCGGGGTATCTCCCAGGGGTTGGCCAACGCGATCCTGGTCAAGGTCAACCAGATCGGGACCCTTTCGGAGACCTTCGAGGCGGTGGAACGGGCCCGCAGGGCCGGCTACCGGGCGGTGATGTCCCACAGGTCCGGCGAGACCGAGGACTCGACCATCGCCGACTTGGCGGTGGCGACCAACTGCGGCCAGATCAAGACGGGGTCCCTCAGCCGCAGCGACCGCACGGCAAAGTACAACCAGCTCCTGCGCATCGAGGAGGACCTGGGACCGGCGGCACGCTACGGCGACGGCTCGCTGAACCCGGGCTAGCTCACCTTATCGGACCCGCCAGCTTGGCGAGTCAGAAAAAGACGAAGCAGCGGGTCTCGACGCTTTGCCGCGGCGGCGCGCCTTCGGGTTCGCTCGGGTCTTCGAAGGCGGTGTGGATGGTGAAGCGGGCGCGCCCGTCGGTCTCGGAATCGTAGGTCTTGATCAGGAGAGCCTCGTCCGGCGCCATCTCCGGGAAGTAGTACCAGCGGTGGGCGGAATTGTAGACCGCCTGCTGGATCTCGCCGATCCGGTCCTTCGCCTCGCGTTGAACCGAGACCAGATCCTCGGGGGCCACCGTGGTCGCGTCGCAGAGCGCGAGCGGTGCGGTCAGCACGGGCCCCTTGATCGAGCGCCACAGGTTGATGATCGCGAAGCGGCCCGTCAGCAAGCGCTCGGCTTCCTCCGGCGACTGCGCGAAGTGGTCTCGCAGCCGGATCGGCGCCGAGCGGGCCGTATAGTCGTTGTGCACGATCGAGGCCGGCTCGCGCACGCTCTGGGCTTTCTGGACGCGGCGCGATGCGGACCGCCGGGTATGGTCGAATATCTCGACGCGGCGCGCCCCCGTCGCTTGGCGGATCAGGGCCCTGACTTCGGGCTCATGGGTTTCCGCGATCTGCCGGTCATCGTAGAAATCCGTCACCGCGCTCGCGTGGTCGACGAGCGCAAAGCCCTCACGGTCGAGCCGGAAGGCCTCGCGGTGGCGCCGACCGTCATGGATCCGGACCTTTTGCAGGACATAGTTGCCCTGGTGCTCGGAGCTGTCGCCGCCGCCCCGAGAGGCGACGTAGTTCACCGGGTCGACGCTGTTGGCGAGATACTTGAGCCCCGCCTCGACGAAACCGGGGCTGGCCGGCGCGGCTGTTCCAAGCACCATCAAATCGACCTTTCGGACCGCGTGATTCCGTTGAATTTCAACTTGACGCCCCGATTCGCTTTGTGATTCGGTGCCGACATGTCGCTCACCCGCGAACTGAGACGTCGGAGTCGTTCGGCCGCCCCCCAGGTCTTGCTGGCGGCCTTGACACTCTACTTCTGCTATCACGCGATTCAAGGAAAGCACGGTATTCTCGCCGGGACGCGGCTCGAGCGCGAGCTTTCGCAGGCCCGCGTCCTGGATCATCGCCTGGCGGCCGAACAGTCGCGCCTCGAGCACCGGGTGAGCCTGCTTCGCCCGGACAACCTAGACCCCGACATGCTGGAAGAGCGGGCCAAGGCCCTGCTCAACTACGGCGGACGTGACGAGTATGTCATCTACGGCGCCTCCCCGGACCGGCCCTGATCACATTAATCGAAATCAAGTTAATGCCGTAATAAAATATTTAATACAAGGCCTTAACCCTATCGTTGAATCGGGATCGCTTTCAGCGTACCTTCGTCCTAACGAGCACGCCTTAACAATGGTTTGGTGCGCTCCGGGGAAGGGGGCCTTGGAGCCGTCAAGCCGGTCGGGAAACGAGGGGAAAGCCGATGGCTAGGGAGAAAGCCGCTGCCAGTCCAGCGCCCAAGACGCGCGGCCGGCGGCCGAAGGCTCAGGCGGCGGTGACCGCCGAGCAGTTGCGCGCCTATTACCGCGACATGCTGCTGATCCGACGCTTCGAAGAAAAGGCCGGCCAGATGTACGGCATGGGCCTGATCGGCGGGTTCTGCCACCTCTACATCGGCCAGGAGGCCGTCGTGGTCGGGATGCAAGCGGCGATCACCGAGAAAGACGCGGTGCTCACGTCGTACCGGGATCACGGCCACATGCTGGCCTGCGGCATGGAATCGCGCGGCGTCATGGCGGAGTTGACCGGGCGCAGCGGCGGCTATTCCAAGGGCAAGGGCGGCTCCATGCATATGTTCAGCCGCGAGAAGGGCTTCTACGGCGGGCACGGCATCGTCGGGGCCCAGGTGCCGATCGGCACCGGGATCGCCTTCGCACAGAAGTATCTCGGCGAGGAGGCGGTCTGCCTGACCTACCTGGGCGACGGCGCGGTCAACCAGGGCCAGGTCTACGAGGCCTTTAACATGGCGGCGCTCTGGAGCCTGCCCGTGGTCTATGTGATCGAGAACAACAAGTACGGCATGGGCACCAGCATCGAGCGCGCCTCGGCCCGCACCGACCTCTATCAGCGGGGCCAGGCCTACGGTATCCCTGGGGCGCAGGTCAACGGCATGGACGTGGTCGAGGTGCGAGACGCAGGCGCCAAGGCGGTGGCCCACGCCCGTTCCGGCAAGGGCCCCTACATCCTTGAGATGCTCACCTATCGCTACCGCGGGCACTCCATGTCGGACCCGGCGAAGTACCGCAGCAAGGAAGAGGTGCAGAAGGTCCGCCAGGAGAAGGATCCGATCGAAGGCCTCAAGCAGAGGATGCTCGACGAGGGCGCGATCGACGCCGACGAACTCAAGCAGATCGACAAGGAGGTCAAGGCGATCGTCTCGGAAGCCGCCGACTTTGCCCAGACTTCGCCGGAGCCGGATCCCTCCGAACTCTACACCGACGTCTACATCACGGCTTGATCGGGCCGCGAGGCTCGCGTTTACCCGCGTCAAGCGGCGGATCTCTGGGAAGGCCAACATGCCAATTGAAATTCTGATGCCGGCTCTGTCTCCGACCATGACCGAGGGCACGCTGGCGAAGTGGCACGTCAAGGAAGGCGACGATGTCGCGTCCGGCGACGTCATCGCGGAAATCGAGACCGACAAGGCGACGATGGAGGTGGAAGCGGTCGACGAAGGCAAGGTCGGGCGCATCGCCGTGCCGGAGGGCGCGGAGGGCGTGGCCGTCAATACCGTCATTGCCCTGCTTCTGGAAGAAGACGAGGACGCCTCCGCGCTCGACGGCGCCGCCTCCGCGCCGGCCCCGCAAGCGGCCGCCAGCGCTGCATCGGTGCCGAGCGCCGATCCGGCGCCCGCCGTCGCGCCTGCGCCGGCCGCCGCCGCGCCGATGAGCACGGCCGCCGAGCCGGAGTGGACCGGCGCCACGGTCACTGTGACGGTGCGCGAGGCGCTGCGCGACGCCATGGCCGAGGAGATGCGCCGGGACGAGCGGGTGTTCCTGATGGGCGAGGAGGTCGCCGAGTACCAGGGCGCCTATAAGGTGAGCCAGGGACTGCTGGACGAGTTCGGCGGGCGCCGGGTCATCGACACGCCGATCACCGAGCACGGCTTCACCGGCATCGGCGCCGGCGCGGCGATGTACGGGCTCAAGCCCGTCGTCGAGTTCATGACCTTCAACTTCGCCATGCAGGCGATCGACCAGATCATCAACTCCTCGGGCAAGACCCTCTACATGTCGGGCGGCCAGATCGAGAACCCGATCGTCTTCCGCGGCCCGAACGGCGCCGCCGCCCGGGTCGCGGCGCAGCACTCGCAGTGCTATGCCAGCTGGTACGCCCACATCCCGGGCCTCAAGGTCATCGCGCCCTGGTCGGCGGCCGACGCCAAGGGCCTGCTCAAGTCGGCAATCCGCGACCCCAACCCGGTCATCTGCCTGGAAAACGAGATCCTCTACGGGCAGAGCTTCGAGATCCCCGACGCGGAGGACTGGCTGGTGCCGATCGGCAAGGCGAAAGTCGTTCGTCCGGGCAACGACGTCACGATCACCGCCTTCTCTCTCATGGTGGGCAAGGCGCTCGAGGCGGCGGAGACTCTGGCCGCCGATGGCATCGACGCCGAGGTGATCGACCTGCGCAGCCTAAGGCCGCTGGACACCGAGACGGTGCTGGCCTCGGTCCGCAAGACCAACCGCTGCGTCACGGTCGAAGAGGGCTGGGCGGCTTGTGGCATTGGATCGGAGATCGCTGCCGTGGTCATGGAGCAGGCCTTCGACTGGCTCGATGCCCCGGTCAAGCGGGTCGCCGGCGTCGACGTGCCCATGCCCTACGCGGCCAACCTGGAGCGCCTCGCCCTGCCGCAGCCCGAGAACATTGTCGCCGCGGCCAAAGAGGTCGCCTACGCCGGCTGAGCGCGGGGGGAAAAGCCATGCCGATCAAGATTCTGATGCCGGCGCTCTCGCCGACCATGACCGAGGGCACGCTGGCCACCTGGCACGTCAAGGAGGGCGACGAGATCACCTCGGGCGACGTGATCGCCGAGATCGAGACCGACAAGGCGACCATGGAGGTCGAGGCCGTGGACGAAGGCCGGGTCGCCAAGATCCTGGTGGACGCGGGCACTGAAGGCGTCGCCGTCAACAAGGTGATCGCCGTGCTGCTCGAGGAGGGCGAGGACGCCTCGGCCTTGGAGGGCCTGTCCCTTGACGGCGGTGCGCCGCCGTCCTCGGCGAACGGCGGAACGGCGCCTGCTGCCGCTGCGGTCCCGGCCCCTGCGCCAGTCGCGCCAGCCGCACCAGCGACCGCGGCTCCCGCCGCGGCGACGCCCCCCGCCGCGCAGGCGGGCGGTCAGGGACGCATCTTCGCAAGCCCGCTCGCGCGGCGCCTCGCCTCCCAGGCGGGGCTCGACCTGGCGGCCCTGCAGGGCAGCGGCCCCTATGGCCGGATCATCAAGGTCGATATCGAGGCGGCGCTTGCCGGCGGCGCGGCGGCCGCTCCGGCGGCGACCTCGGCCCCGGCGCCCGCGGCCCCGGCGGCGGCGTCCCCGGGGGCCACCGGCCCCTCCGCGAAAGAGATGGCCGATCTCCTCGGCATGGCCTACCGCCAGGAGCCGCTCTCCTCGATGCGCAAGACCATCGCGCGCCGCCTGACCGAGGCCAAGCAGCAGGTCCCGCATTTTTATTTGACCGTGGACTGCCGCCTCGACGAGCTTCTGAAGGTGCGCAAGGAGCTCAATGCCCGCTTCGAAAAGAAAGGGATCAAGGTCTCGGTCAACGACTTCGTGATCCGCGCCTCGGCCATCGCCCTCACCCAGGTGCCGGCCGCCAACGCCTCGTGGGACGAGAGCGGGATGATGCTCTACGAGCACGCCGACGTTTCGGTCGCCGTGGCGACACCGAACGGCCTGATCACGCCGATCATCAGGGCGGCGGAAGGCAAGGGCCTGGCCCAGATCTCGAGCGAGATGAAGGATCTCGCGGTGCGCGCCCGCGACGGCAAGCTGAAGCCCGAGGAATACCAGGGCGGCACCTTCTCGGTCAGCAACCTGGGCATGTTCGGGGTCAAGGAGTTCGCCGCCATCATCAACCCGCCCCAAGGCTGCATCCTCGCGGTCGGCGCGGGCGAGCAGCGCCCGGTCGTGAAGGACGGTGCGCTCGCCGTGGGCACGGTGATGAGCTGCACGCTGGCGGTCGATCACAGGGTGGTCGACGGAGCGGTCGGCGCCGAGTTCCTGGCCGCCTTCAAGAAGCTGATCGAATACCCCATGGCGATGCTCCTCTAGGCGCCGCCGTTTCAGGAAGGAATGGGACATGGCCGACACCAAGTTTGATCTGATCGTGGTCGGCGGCGGGCCGGGCGGCTATGTCGCCGCAATCCGTGCGGCCCAGCTCAAGATGAAGGTCGCCGTGATCGAGCGCGAGCATCTCGGCGGCATCTGCCTCAACTGGGGCTGCATCCCGACCAAGGCACTGCTGCGCAGCGCCGAGATCTATCACTACATGCAGCACCCGGACGCCTACGGGCTTTCTGCCCAGGGCGTCGGCTTCGACCTCAAAAAGGTGGTCGAGCGCTCGCGCGGCGTCTCCAAGCAGCTCAACCGCGGCGTCGGCCATCTCTTGAAGAAGAACAAGGTGACCGTGGTCGATGGCGAGGCCAAGCTGAACGGCCCCGGTAAGCTGACCGTGGCCAAGAACGGCAGCGCGCTCGGCGAGTACGCGGCGCCCCACATCATCCTGGCGACCGGCGCCCGGCCGCGCGCCCTGCCGGGGATTGAACCCGACAAGAAGCTGATCTGGACCTACTTCGAGGCCATGGTGCCCGAGACCATGCCCAAGTCCCTGCTGGTCATCGGCTCGGGCGCCATCGGCATCGAGTTCGCCTCCTTCTTCCGCACCATGGGCGCCGAGGTCACGGTGGTCGAGGTGCTGCCCCAGGTTCTGCCCGTCGAGGACGAGGAGATCGCCAAGCACGCTCGCAAGCAGTTCGAGAAGCAGGGCATCAAGGTCCTGACCGGCGCCAAAGTGGTGGGGGTCAAGAAATCTTCAAACAACGTCACCGCGACCATTGAGGACGCCAAGGGCAAGACCAGCGAACTGACGGTCGACCGGGTGATCTCGGCGGTCGGGGTCCAGGGGAACATCGAGAACATCGGCCTGGAGACCACCAAGGTGCAGACCGACCGGGGCTGCATCGTGGTCGACGGCTATCTGCGCACCGCCGAGCCGGGCATCTACGCCATCGGCGACGTCGCCGGCCCGCCCATGCTGGCCCACAAGGCCGAGCACGAGGGGGTGATCTGCGTCGAGAAGATCGCCGGCCTCAACGACGTCCACCCCATGGACAAGGCCAAGATCCCGGGCTGCACCTACTGCAGCCCACAGATCGCCAGCGTCGGCCTGACCGAGGCCAAGGCGAAGGAGGCCGGCCACGACGTCAAGGTCGGCCGCTTCCCCTTCATCGGCAATGGCAAGGCCATCGCGCTCGGCGAGCCGGAGGGCATGGTCAAGACCGTGTTCGACGCCAAGACCGGCCAGCTCCTGGGCGCCCACATGGTCGGCGCGGAGGTCACCGAGCTGATCCAGGGCTACGTGGTCGCCATGGGCCTCGAGACCACCGAGGCTGAGCTCATGCACACGGTCTTCCCGCACCCGACCCTGTCCGAGATGATGCACGAGTCGGTGCTTGACGCCTACGGGCGGGTCATCCACATGTGAGCCATGGCAGACCGTAGCGAAGCCGCCCTGCGCCACCCCGAGAAGGCGCACAAACCGGACAATCCGGTCAAGCGCAAGCCGTCCTGGATCCGGGTCAAGGCGCCGACCAGCCGGGAATTCCAGGAGACCCGCAAGATCGTCCGCGACCATGCGCTGCACACGGTCTGCGAAGAGGCCGCCTGCCCGAACATCGGCGAGTGCTGGGCCAAGCGCCACGCCACCATGATGATCATGGGCGAGATCTGCACCCGGGCCTGCAGCTTCTGCAACGTGGCGACCGGCAAGCCCGGCCGCCTCGACCCCTTCGAGCCGACCAACGTCGGCCAGGCGGTCGCCAAGCTGGGCCTGGAGCACGTCGTCGTCACCTCGGTCGACCGCGACGACCTGGACGACGGCGGGGCGGCGCACTTCGCCGAGACCATCCGGGCGATCCGCGAGGCCTCGCCGGGCACCACCATCGAGGTGCTGACCCCTGATTTCCTGCGCAAGGAGGGGGCTCTCGAGGTCGTGGTGGCGGCCAAGCCCGACGTCTTCAACCACAACCTGGAGACCGTGCCGCGGCTCTACGCCGAGGTCCGGCCGGGTGCGCGCTACTTCCACTCGCTGCGCCTGCTCGACCAGGTCAAGCGGCTCGATCCGGCGATGTTCACCAAGTCCGGCATCATGGTCGGCCTGGGCGAGTCCAAGGAAGAGGTGCTCCAGGTGATGGACGACCTGCGCGCCGCGGAGGTCGACTTCCTGACCATCGGCCAGTACCTGCAGCCGACGCCCAAGCACCACGCGGTCGACCGCTTCGTCACGCCGGAGGAGTTCCGGCAGTACGAGGCCCAGGCACTCGGCAAGGGCTTCCTGCTGGTCTCGGCCTCGCCGCTGACCCGCTCCTCCTATCACGCCGGCGAGGATTTCCAGCGCCTCCGTGCCGCCCGCGAAGCCAAGCTCGCGGCCGCCGGCTGACCCGGTGTCGCGGCCATGCCGACGCATGACGAGGAGCGCGTGCTCGGCTACAGCCCGCGCCAGCTCTACGACCTGGTGGCCGACGTCGAGCGCTATCCCGAGTTCCTGCCCTGGTGCCTGAACGCCCGGATCCGGCAACGCCGTGAGGGCCTGATCGTCGCCGACCTGGTGATTGGCTTCAAGATGGTGCGCGAACGGTTCACCAGCCGGGTCACGCTCGATCCAGAAGGCCTGATCATCGACGTTGCCTACGCCGAGGGGCCGTTCAGGTATCTGGACAACCACTGGCGCTTCCAGGACCACCCCGAGGGTTGCCTGATCGATTTCTACGTGGATTTCGAGTTCCGCTCCCGGGTCCTTCAGCGCCTGATCCAGCCCCTGTTCCACGAGGCGGTGCGGCGCATGGTTGCGGCCTTCGAGGGGCGCGCCCGCGCGCTCTACGGCGCGCCCGGGACGCAAACCGGCACCACGGCCGCCGATACGTCGATCGAGGCCTGACGCTCTAGGGTATCTCGAGGCCCGCCCTGAGCAGGCCGAAGAGCAGGACGAGCGTCAGCGTGTTGTAGAGCGCGTGGGTCACAACGGCCGTCCAGAGTGAGCCGCTGGCCTCATAGATGAGGGCGAGACCGACGCCGAGCGCCGCGATCGCCGGAATCAGCGCCGGCACCCCGTGAAGCACTGAGAAGCCAAGCGCGCTAATCATCGCCGCCAGGGGCACGTTCATGTGCACTCTCAGCCAGCGGTAAAGAACACCGCGGAACAGGATCTCCTCCGCGAGCGGCATCACGAGACCGACCAGCACCAGGAGGCCGACGAAGCCAGTCCAGGTAACGCCGAGTGGGGCGAGGGCGGCCAACTGGGGATTCTCGACGTCGCTGCCGATGATCGATTGGACCGCGGCGTTGATTACCCAGGTGACCGGCAGCGCCAGCAGCGCGGCGAGCACGGCCCGGCGAAGCCATGCGGGTGAGGCGGGGCGCAGCCCGAGGTCCGACCAGGACAGACGGCGCCTGCGCAGGATCACGAAGTAGACCGTCAGGAAGAGCACGGCCGCCTGGACTGCGAGAATCCCGAGCACGGTGAAGATCGACCCGATCCTTTGCACCAGGCCGGAGATCGCCACGGCGCCGAGGAGAGCCGCCCCCTGTACCCCGGCAACCGCGACCAGGAAGAGGATCAGCAGGTCGCGCGCTCTGAGCGACGCGGCGAACCTCTGGTCGGGCCCGTTCTGGTCCTCGACCGCGGAGGCCCGCCGCGAGGGCTCGCTGCTCACTCGGTGACCACCGCGGTGAGCAGTTCGAACGCCCGCGCCACGGTGGCGCGGCGCACCGCGCCGCGATCGCCGGGAAAGACCTGCCGCTCGTGCCGGGGCGGGTGATCCCGCCGGCACAGGCCGAAGTAGACCAGGCCGACCGGTTTGGTGGCGGTCGCCCCGCCGGGGCCCGCGATCCCCGTGACCGCGACCGCGACGTCGGCGCGCGAGGCCGAGACCGCGCCGGCGGCCATCGCTTCCGCGACCTCGCCGCTGACCGCGCCGACCCGGGCAATCAGGTCGGCGGGGACGGCCAGCATCTCGGTCTTCGCCTCGTTCGAGTAGGTCACGAAGCCCCGGTCCAGAACGTCGGACGAGCCGGCAATGTCGGTCAGGGTGGCCGCGATCAGTCCCCCGGTGCAGCTTTCCGCCGTAGCCAGGTGCAGGCCGGCCTGCCGGTATTGCTCCAGAACGACTTTAGCAGTGTCTTCCAAGCTCATGGTCTTAAACCATAATAATCGGCCGCAAAGAGCAAGCCATAGGTCAGCGCCGCGGCGTAGACGCCGGCGACAACGTCGTCGGCCATGATCCCGAAGGCCCCTTTCAGACGCCGGTCGCACCAACTCGCCGGCCACGGCTTGGCTACATCGAATACGCGGAAACCTAGAAAGGCGACCAGATAAGCGACCGGCTCGAGGGTGAAGGGCAGGAGCGCGATCCATTGGCCGACGACCTCGTCGATGACCACGTCCCCCGGGTCGCTGGTCTCGTGGGCGGCGGCGTAGAGCCCGCTCGCCCAAAGCCCGAGCGCGAAGGCCAGGGCCGTCGCCGCGGCCAGTAGCCAGGGGCCGCCGAGCCAAACCAGCGCGGCGCCAAAGGGCAGGGCGGCGAGCGAGCCCCAGGTGCCCGGGGCGGGCCGGATCAGGCCGCTGCCGAACCAGGTCGCGACCAGGCTTGCCGGGTGGAAGAAGGGCAGGGCCGGGCTCCGGAACATCAGCTCTCCGGTGGGAGACAGACAACGGCCGTCGCCTGGGCGGCGATACCCTCCTTGCGGCCGGTGAAGCCCAGGCCCTCGGTCGTGGTCGCCTTGACACTGATCCGGCCGGGCTCGATCTCGAGCAGCTCCGAGAGGCGCGACACCATGGCCGCGCGATGCGGCGCCAGCTTGGGGCGCTCGCAAATGACGGTCACGTCGACGTTGACGATGCGCCCGCCGCGGCCCCGTGCCAGGTCTCGGGCGTGGCGGAGGAACACGGCCGAGTCCGCGCCGCGCCACTGAGGGTCCGAAGGCGGGAAGTGCTGTCCGATGTCGCCGGCGGCCAGGGCCCCGTAGAGCGCGTCGGTGAGTGCATGCAGGCCAACGTCGGCGTCGGAGTGGCCCATGAGCCCCTGCTCGTGGGGGATCGCAATTCCGCAGATGGTCACGTGGTCGCCGTTGCCGAAGCGGTGGACGTCGAAGCCGGTGCCGCTGCGCATCTCCGGGAAGGCGTATTCGTGGCGTTGCATCAGGGTCTCCGCCCGCGCCAGGTCCTCCGTGGTGGTGACCTTTATGTTGTTGGGCGAGCCGAGCACCAGCCCAACCTTCATCCCCGCCTGCTCCGCGACCGCGGCGTCGTCGGTCAACTCGGCGCTCCCAGCTTGGCGCTGGGCGCGGCGATGGGCATCGAGGATGGCCTCGAAATGGAACCCCTGGGGGGTCTGGGCCCGCCACAGGCCTGTCCGCGGCACGGTTTCCCCAATTTCCTCTGTTTCGCCGGCCTGGCGCTTCAAGGTGTCGACCAGAGGCAGCGCGGCGATCGCCGCCGGCCGCTCGGCCAGCGCCGCCACCACCCTGGCTATCACGGCGTCGCTGACGAAAGGACGGGCGCCGTCGTGAATCAGGACACGCTCGGGGCCGAGGTCGGCCAGGCTCTCGAGGCCAAGGCGGACCGAGTCTTGGCGGGTCTCGCCGCCCGCCACCGGGTCGAGAACGTCGAGCCCCTCGGCCGCTTCGTCGAACAATGCCCGGTCGGCGGCCGCGATCACGGGCCGGACGGCGTCGATGGCGGGGCTTTCGAGCAGCGCCTTCAAGGTGTGGTGCAGCAGCGGCCGGCCGGCGAGAGTCATGTACTGCTTCGGTCTTGGGCCGCCGAGCCGGAGTCCCTTGCCGGCCGCGACCACGAGGGCTGTCGTGCCCGCCATCTCTTCTCCCGGATCCGGAATGCGATCGATCACGCGACCCTAGAGCGGATCATGTTTAGATGGAACCACTACGTGGTTTCCAACTAAACATGTGAATCCGCTCTACATCCTAGGTTTAGAGCAGATTCACCGGGTTGATGGATCGCCCGTGGAGATTCCATCAAACCCGGATCTGCTCTAGTGCAGAAGGCAGGCGAATGAAATCGCCCAGGGGTCTTTGACGGGGCAGCGCAGCTTGGCTGAACCGACAGCGCCGAATTTTACCTGGGTTCCGCGGGTGCCCCCTATCCCCCTGGTCGGGAGCGGACTATAACCAGCCGATGGCGAACAACCTGCTGTTCGGTTTCGCGGCCATGCTGTCGCTGCTTCCGGCCTCGCTGTTGTCCTATCGGCGCGGCGCCGGCCAGCGTGATCTGCTGTTCTGGGTGGTGCTCGCGGCCGCCGTCGTCGGGCCGGTCGCCTACGCTCTGGCGCAGGTGTTCGGCCCTTGGCAGACCGGTCTCAGCAAGGCGCTCTGGCTCTCGATCGCCGTCAGCCTCGTGCTCTTCCTGATCCTGACTCTGGCGACACGGGAGGCCTGGCGCCTGACGCCGCTCCTGCTGCCCTATCTCTGTGGCCTCGCGGTCCTGGCCCTGGTCTGGGGCCAGGTTCCGGCCCAGGGGGAACTCACGGCTTCACTCGATCTCTGGCTGACCGTCCATATCCTGGTATCGCTGGCGACCTATGGCCTGGCGACCCTGGCGGCAGTCGCCGGATGCGCGGTCTTTCTCAAGGAGCGCGACCTCAAGCGGAAGCAGTCGAGCCGGATCGGCGCCATGCTGCCGTCGATCGCCGACGGCGAGGCGCTCGAGCTGCGCCTGCTGGCAACCGCAGAGCTCGTCTTGGGGATCGGCGTGCTCACCGGCATGGCCCTCGAACACCTGTCATCCGGGCAGCTGCTGGTCCTCGACCACAAGACCCTGCTTTCGCTCCTGGCCTTTCTGGTAATCGGCTTGCTGCTGGTCTTGCACCGTTGGAGCGGGCTGCGCGGCAAGCGGGCGGCCAGGCTGGCGCTGCTCGCCTATCTGCTGCTGACCCTGGCCTACCCCGGGGTCAAGTTCGTGACCGATATTCTGGTTGCCTAGAGCCGATCTTGGTTTGACGGGATCGCTTCTTCAAACCTGAGCCAACGACTTGGAGCGGGTTCGCATGTCTTGTCGAATCCGCGTCGCGGTTGCGTGAAAACATGCCCCGCTCTGGACGAGAGTGGCTTTGACATCCTGCCCACAGGCGATACAACTGGCCTGCCAAATAGGCAGCAAAGGGCTTGTGCCTAAAAAATGGGCATCACAATTGGTTCGGTCAGGCTGGAGCAGCCGGTCATCCTCGCGCCCATGTCGGGCGTTACCGACAGGCCGTTTCGCCAGACGGTGAAGCGGCTCGGCGCCGGTCTCGTGGTTTCGGAGATGATCGCGAGCGAGGCCGTCGTGCGTGAGGCGCGGCGCAACCTCAAGGAAGCCCGGAAGCTGTACCTCGAAGAGAGCGACAGCACGCTCGCCGTGCAACTCGCCGGCTGCGAGCCCGAGGTCATGGCGGAAGCTGCCAAGCTGAATGAGGATAGCGGCGCCGCGATCATCGACATCAATTTCGGCTGTCCGGCGAAGAAGGTGGTCAACAAGGCCGCCGGCTCGGCGATCATGCGCGACGAGCGCCTGGCCGGCAGGATCCTCGCCGCGACCGTCGCGGCCGTGAAGTTGCCGGTCACCCTGAAGATGCGCACGGGATGGGACCGGAACAACCGGAACGCGCCGCGCATTGCCCGGATCGCCGAGGACTGCGGGATCCGCATGATCACGGTCCACGGCCGGACCCGCTGCCAGAAGTTCGAGGGCAAGGCCGACTGGGGTTTCGTCAGGCAGGTCAAGGCCGAGGTCGGCATTCCCGTGATCGTCAACGGCGACCTCTGTGCGCTGGACGACCTGTCGCGCGCGCGCGCGCTGTCGGGTGCGGACGGCGTGATGATCGGCCGTGGCGCCTATGGCCGCCCGTGGTTTCTCGGCCAGGCGATGGATCTGCTGGCTGGCCGGAAGCCGCGCGGCGAACCGGCGCTCGAGCGGCAGGGCGAAATCGTGCGCCGCCACTACGAGGCGATCCTCGGCCACTACGGCAAGGTGCTCGGCGTGCGCATCGCGCGCAAGCACCTGGGCTGGTATGCGCGCTCGCTCCGGGACCCGGCCGCCTTTCGCGCGGCGGTCAACCGCGAGGCCGCGCCGGAACGGGTGCTGGCGCTGGTGCGGGAGTTCTACGACCGGGACGGCGAGCGCGCCGCGGCGGCGGCGGCGTGATGGTCGAGATCACGGCCGAACGGCCCCGGCCGGCAAAGGACCCCGGCTTGGAGCCCGACGCGATCCTCGCCGCCCTGGCGGCGCCGGTCTTCGTCGTCGACGACAGGTGGCGCCTTTGTTTCCTCAACGCCGCAGCCGAGCAGTTCTTCCAAAGCAGCATGAGCGCCCTCCTGGGCCGCCCCCTGGCCGAGGTGCTGCCGGAAGACAGCCCGATCTTTTCCCTGATCGGCCAGGTCTTGAAGAGCGGCCACAGCGTGACCGAATACGGCCTGGTCATCGAGACGCCAAAGATCGGGCCCTACAGCGTGGCCGTCACCGCGGCGGTCCTGGGCGAGCTGCCGCCCGAGCGCGTGGTGTTGTCCCTGCACGAGCGCACCATGGCCCGGCGCATGGACCGCCAGCTGGTGCACCGCAGCGCGGCCCGGTCGATCACTGCCATGGCGGCGATGCTGGCTCATGAGCTGCGCAACCCGCTGTCCGGCATTCGCGGTGCGGCGCAGCTGCTCGAGCAGGACAGCGATGCCTCGAGCCGCCGCTTGACCCGCCTGATCTGCGACGAGGCCGACCGCATCGTCGCGCTGGTCGACCGGATGGAGATGTTCTCCAGCGACCGGCCGCCGCCGCGAAAGGCGGTCAACGTGCACGAGGTGATGAACCACGTCCGGCGCCTAGCCCAGTCAGGCTTCGCCAGGAACATTCGCTTTAGCGAGGACTACGACCCCTCGCTGCCGGCGGTCTACGGCAACCGCGACCTCCTGGTCCAGGCGATCCTCAACCTGATCAAGAACGCCGCCGAGGCGATCGGCGACGACGACGGCGAGATCCTGCTGGCCAGCCGCTATCGGCACGGTGTCCGCCTCGCGCTGCCGGGGCAGGGCGACCGGGTGGACCTGCCGATCAGTCTGGAGGTCCGGGACACCGGACCGGGCATTCCCCAGGATCTGCGCAACCACCTGTTCGAGGCTTTCGTCACCAACAAGCCGGGCGGCAAGGGCCTCGGGCTCGCTCTCGTTGCGAAGATCGTCGACGACCACGGCGGCATCATCGAGTTCGACAGCAGGCCGCGGCGCACCGTGTTCCGCCTGCGCCTGCCTGTCGCGCCGGAGAGCGGCGCATGACCGCGGGCAGCACCATACTGGTCGCCGACGACGACCGGGGCATTCGCACGGTCCTCAGCGAGGCCCTTGGGCGCAAGGGCTACCTGGTGCGCAGCGCCGCCAATGCGGCGACGCTATGGCAGTGGATCAAGGACGGCGAGGGCGACCTGGTGATCACCGACGTGGTGATGCCGGACGAGAGCGGCCTCGACCTTATTCCGCGGATCCGCAAGCTGCGGCCGCAGCTCCGCGTCATCGTCATGAGTGCCCGGACCACGCTGATGACCGCGGTTCGCGCGACCGAGCGCGGCGCCTTCGAGTACCTGCCCAAGCCCTTCGACCTGCGCGAGCTCCTGAACCTGGTCGAACGGGCGCTGAGCGAGCCCCACGAACGCGAGGGGCCCGCCGAAGACCAGGGCGCAGCCGAGGAGCAGCTGCCGCTGATCGGGCGCTCGGCGGCGATGCAGGAGATCTACCGCTCCATGGCGCGGCTGATGGGCACCGACCTGAGCGTCATGGTCTACGGCGAGTCCGGCACCGGCAAGGAACTGGTCGCCCGGGCCCTGCACGACTACGGCAAGCGCCGCCAGGGGCCCTTCGTCGCCATCAACATGGCGGCGATCCCCCGCGATCTGATCGAGAGCGAGCTCTTCGGTCACGAGAAGGGCGCGTTCACCGGCGCGGCCACACGCGCCATCGGCCGTTTCGAGGAAGCCTCGGGCGGCACGCTGTTTCTCGACGAGATCGGCGACATGCCCCTGGAGGCCCAGACCCGCCTGCTGCGCGTGCTCCAGGAAGGCGAGTTCACCACGGTCGGCGGCCGCACGCCGATCCGCCCGGACGTCCGGATCATCGCGGCGACCCACCGGGACATGACGCTGCAGCGACAGCAGGGCCTGTTCCGCGAGGACCTGTTCTACCGCCTCAACGTGGTGCCGCTGCGCCTGCCGCCGCTGCGCCAGCGCAGCGAGGACATCCCGGACCTGGTCCGTCATTTCCTCAACGAAGCCCATCAGGAGGGCCTGCCGGCGAAGATCCTGGCCCCGGAGGCCATGGCGCTCCTGGTCCGGCATTCCTGGCCGGGCAACGTCCGCGAACTGAAGAACCTGGTGCGCCGCCTGGCCGCGCTCTACGGACAGGAGACGATCGGCCCGGAAATCGTTCGGGCCGAACTGGCGGAGGACCTCTCCGGTCCGGTCACGCCCCTGGGCAGTGGCGAATCGCTGAGCGCAGCCGTGGACCAGCACCTGAAGGAATACTTCGACGCCCACGAGGACGGTCTGCCCGCTTCCGGGCTCTATGGCCGAATCATCCGAGTCGTGGAACGACCCCTGATCGAGCGCGCCCTGGCCGTCACACGCGGCAACCAGATCCAGGCTGCTCGACTTTTGGGCTTGAATCGCAATACCTTACGGAAGAAGATCCGCGAGCTAGACATTCAGGTCCTCCGCGGCCTTAAATAGGCTGTGTGGCAGTATTGCAACAGCAAGACATGGCCCTCTCCACCGATACCGGAAAGACCGGCGACGATCTCGACGCCTCGCTGAGGCCGGCGACTCCCTTCAGCCAGTTTCGCGAGCGCTTCCTGGACTGGGCGCACCGCGTCAAGCTGGAGCGCAAGCTCGCGGTCGCGCTGCTGGTGGCCGCCGTCACGTCCGGGACCCTGACCTTCGCGGCGATGACGGGGCGGCTGCCCGGCAGGGTCGACCCCTGGATCATCCTCTGGCTGATCAACCTCGACCTCGTGCTGCTCTTGGCGGTGGCCGCGCTGGTTGCCCGGCGCCTGGTGATTCTCTGGATGGCGCGGCGGCGCGGCATGGCCGGCGCCCGTCTGCACGTTCAGCTGGTCGCCCTGTTCAGCTGGATCGCAGTACTGCCGACGATCATCGTGGCTCTGTTCTCGGTCCTGCTGTTCGACCTGGGCCTACAGGGCTGGTTCAGCAAGCACGTGAGCACGGCGGTCAAGGAGTCCCTCCTGGTCGCCCAGGCCTACCTGGAGGAGCACCGCCAGACGATCAGCGCGGACGCCCTCGCGATGGCCCGGGACCTCAACCGCGGCGGCGTGCTGCTGACCACCAATCCTCAGCGCTTCAACCAGTACGTCGGGGCGCAGGCGGCGATCCGGTCGTTGACCGAGGCGATCGTATTCGACGGGAGCGGGCGGGTGCTGGCGCGCGCCGGCTTCAGCTTCGTGCTCGACTTCAACCCGCGGCTGCCGGACTGGGCCATTCAGAAGGCGCGCGAGGGCGAGGTGGCGATCCTGACCGCCGAGACGGAAGACCGGGTGCGCGCGCTGGTCCGCCTCGACGGCTTCACGGACACCTTTCTCTACGTCGGGCGCCTGGTCGATCCCCGGGTCCTCGCTCACATGGACCAGAGCCGCGCGGCCGCCCAGCTTTACGAGGAACTGGAAGGCAAGCGCGCCGACCTTCAGATCTCCTTCGCCCTGATCTTCGTCGTGGTGGCGCTGCTCCTGCTATTGGCCGCGGTTTGGGTCGGTCTGGCGTTCGCCAACCATCTCAGCCGGCCGATCGGCCTGCTGATCGCCGCGGCGAACCGAGTCGGCGCCGGCGACCTGGCCGCCAGGGTGGCGATCGACGAAGGGCGCGACGAGATCCGGTCCCTCTCGATCGCCTTCAACCGAATGACCATGAAATTGCAGAGCCAGCAGGGCGAGCTGCTCAACGCGAACCACCAGATCGATCTGCGGCGCCGCTTCATCGAGGCGCTGCTCGCCGGCGTGTCCTCCGGCGTCATCGGCCTGGATCGCAGCGGCCGGATCACCCACAGCAATCTGCGCGCCAGCGAACTGCTCGACCGCAAGGGTGAGGACCTCGAGGACCAGCCCTTGCAGGATATCCTACCGGAGGTATCCGAGTTGCTGCAGCAGGCTCAGCGCCGACCATCGAAGATCAGCGAGAAGCCGATCGCCCTGGAGACTCCGGAGGGACAGAGCCGGACGCTCTTCGTGCGCGTCTCGCCGGAGGCCGAGCGGCGGCGCATCATCGGCTTCGTCGTCACCTTCGACGACATCAGCGAGCTGCTGGCGGCGCAGCGCAAGGCGGCCTGGGCCGACGTGGCGCGCCGCATCGCGCACGAGATCAAGAACCCCTTGACGCCGATCCAGCTCTCGGCCGAGCGGCTGAAACGGAAATACCTCGACCAGATCCAGAGCGATCCGGAGACCTTCCAGGTGTGCACCGACACGATCGTGCGGCACGTCTCGGATATCGGTCGCATGGTCGACGAGTTCTCCGCCTTCGCCCGCATGCCCGAGCCGGTGATCGAGGAGCAGGAGCTTGTTAATCTGGTCGAGCAAGCCCTGGTGCTGCAGCGGACGGCCCATCCGGAGGTCGAGATCCTGTTCGAGCATCCGCCGCGGCCCGTGACCTTTCCGTGCGACTCGCAGCAGGTAGGGCGCGCGGTGACCAACCTGCTGCAGAACGCGATCGATTCGCTGGACGGCCGCGAGGTCAAGACCGACGGCCCGCCGCCGCCCAAGGGGCGGGTCCGCGTCGAGCTCTCAGCCGGCCCAGGCGCGCCGAGCATTACCATCGAAGACAACGGCCCCGGTCTGCCGAAGGCCGAGCGCAACCGGCTGACCGAGCCCTACGTCACCACGCGGGAGCGCGGCACCGGCCTTGGTTTGGCGATCGTCAAGAAGATCATGGAAGATCACGGCGGCGATCTGGAGCTTGGCGATTCGGAAATGGGCGGCGCCAGAATCCGCCTGGTCTTTCCCTCGCCCGACGATGGCGACGACGCGCCGGCCGAGCCGGCCCGGGCAGACAAGCCGAAGGTTGCTCGCCATGGCGCATGACATCCTGGTCGTCGATGACGAGGCCGACATCAGGACGGCCATCAACGGGATCCTGTCGGACGAAGGCTACGCCGTCCGCGAGGCGGGGGACAGCGACCGGGCCATGGAAGCGATCCGGCAGCGCCGTCCGAACCTGGTCATCCTCGACATCTGGCTGAAGAACAGCCAGCTCGACGGCATGGACCTGCTGAAGGCGATCCTCAACGAGTATCCAAATCTTCCGGTCGTCATGATCAGCGGACACGGGACGATCGAGCTGGCGGTCAACGCAATCCGCTGCGGTGCCTACGAATTCATCGAGAAGCCTTTCAAGGCCGATCGTCTGCTCCTGGTCGTCCAGAGGGCGGTCGAGGCCTCGCGCCTCAAGATGGAGGTCGAGGAGCTTCGTCAGAGGGCGGGCGCCGCCACCGAGTTGCTCGGCAAGTCCATTGTCATCAACCAGGTCCGGCAGGTGGTCGACAAGGTGGCGCCTACCGGCAGCCGGGTCTTCATCACCGGGCCGGCCGGGGTCGGCAAGGAGGTCGTGGCGCGCTTGATCCACGAACGCTCGCCGCGCGCCTCGGGCAGCTTCGTGGCGCTGAATTGCGCGACCATGCACCCGGATCGGCTGGAGTGCGAGCTGTTCGGCACGGAGCCCGGCGTCGAGGGCCCGGACACGCCCGGCAAGACCGGTACCTTCGAGCGCGCCCACGGCGGCACGCTGCTGCTCGACGAGGTCGCGGACATGCCGGTCGAAACCCAGGGCAAGATCGTTCGTGTGCTCCAGGAGCAAACCTTCCTGCGGGTCGGCGGCCAGCGGCAGGTCGAGGTGGACGTCCGGGTCATCGCCTCTTCGAACCGCAACCTGCCGGAGCTGATTCACGCCGGCAAGTTCCGCGAAGACCTGTTCTACAGACTCAACGTGGTGCCGCTGCGGGTCCCGGCGCTGCGCGAGCGGCGCGAGGACGTGCCGCTGCTGATCGATCACTTCATCAACCGCTCGGCCGAGCTCGGCGGGCTGCCGCCGCGCCAGCTGTCCGAGGAGGCCGTGGCTACCCTGCAGGCCTACGACTGGCCCGGCAACGTGCGCCAGCTGCGCAACGTGATCGATTGGATCCTGATCATGGCCCCCGGAGCGCCGGACGAACCGGTCAACGCGGAGGTGCTGCCCTCCGACATCGACTCCATCGCGCCCTCGATGGCCCGGAACCAGGATCCTCAAGAGATCATGTCGCTGCCGCTGCGCGAAGCGCGCGAGGTCTTCGAGCGCAAGTACCTCGAAGCCCAGGTTGCGCGTTTCGGTGGGAACATCTCCCGCACCGCCGCCTTTGTCGGGATGGAACGTTCGGCCTTGCACCGAAAGCTGCGAACCCTCGGCCTCACGGCCGGAGAGCGTCACTAGGGCGGGCCCGCGTTGACTTGGTGCTCATTCTCGATCGCACGGGGGCCAGTTCCTTCGCGCGAGACTCTGTTCTTGAAGCAAGACCGCCGGGTCGACGAACCGCCTGAGCCGGCTCTCGGCGAACCCTATGCGCTCTGGTAAAGCGGGGACCCTTCCATGCAGGTAATCGTGTGCGGCGCGGGCCAGGTGGGTTCCAACATCGCGCGCTACCTCTCCAGCGAGAACGCCGACGTTACGGTGATCGATCAGTCGCCGGAGCTCGTGCAGAAACTCGTCGAGTCCTTGGACGTCAAGGGACTGGTCGGCTTCGCCTCCCATCCCGACGTGCTCGAGCGGGCCGGAGCCACGGACGCGGACATGGTGATCGCGGTAACCTACGCCGACGAGGTCAACATGGTCGCCTGCCAGATCTGCCACACGCTTTTCGAGGTGCCGACCAAGATCGCCCGCGTGCGGCACCAGAGCTACCTGGATCCGCTCTGGGCCAACCTGTTCAGCCGCGACCATCTGCCGATCGACGTCATTATCTCGCCGGAGATCGAGGTGGCTCGCGCCATCGCACGCCGTCTGCAGGTCCCGGGCGCCTTCGACGTCAACCCCCTGGCCGAGGGCAAGGTCAGCCTGATCGGCGTCCACTGCACGGAAAACTGTCCGATCCTGGACACGCCGCTCAGGGAGCTGACCGGCCTGTTCCCGGATCTGCATATCACCGTTGTCGGGATCTCCCGCGACGGCAACGGTTTCGTGCCGCGGCCGGAAGACGACCTGCGGCTGGGCGACAACGTCTATTTCGTGGCCGAGACCGATCACCTGGCGCGGGCCATGTCGGCATTCGGCCACGAGGAAAAGGAGGCGCGCCGGGTCATCATCATCGGCGGCGGCAACATCGGCCTGTCGCTGGCCCGTATGGTCGAAGAGGATCAGCCCCACGTTCACATGAAGCTGATAGAGATCGACAAGAAGCGCGCGGAGTTCGTCGCCCAGACCTTGCGGCGGACCGTGGTGATCCACGGCGACGCGCTCGACACCGACGTGCTGGAGGAAGTCAACGCAAAGCAGACAGAGACCGTGATCGCGGTCTCGAACGACGACGAGGTCAACATCCTGGGCTCGCTGCTGGCCAAGCGCTTCGGCTGTGAGCGGGCGGTGACCCTGGTGAACAAGACTTCCTATGCGCCGCTGATCGACTCCCTGGGCATCGATACCGTAGTCAGCCCGCGGGTGATCACGGTCTCCACCATCCTGCAGCACGTCAGGCGCGGCCGGATCCGCTCGGTCCACTCGGTCAACGAAGGTTTCGGCGAGCTGATCGAGGTCGAAGCGCTCGAGACGACCAGCCTAGTCGGCGTGCCGATCCGCCAGGCCAAGCTGCCCGTCGGGGTGCTCGTCGCGGCCCTCGTGCGGGGCAACGCGGTCATCATCCCGCGTGGCGATACCGTCATCCGCGCCGGCGATCTGGTCATGATTTTCGCCGCCACTGAGGCGGTTAAGAAGGTCGAGCGGCTGTTCTCCGTCAAGCTGGAGTTTTTCTGATTACCGTGGCAAAGCAGTCGTCCGGAACGACGAGGGTCGGAGGAGGGTGGTCATGCCCCGCTTAGCCTATGTCAACGGGCGCTATCTGCCCCACAAGTCCGCCGCGGTGCACATCGAGGACCGCGGTTATCAGTTCTCGGACGGCGTCTACGAGGTCGTGCCGGTGGTCCAGGGGACCCTGATCGACGAGGCGCCGCACCTCGACCGGCTGGAACGGTCGCTCAGCGAATTGAGCATCCCGCTGCCCATGTCACGGCAGGCGATCGAGCTGGTCAGCCGCGAACTGATGCGGCGCAACGCCCTCAGCAACGGCTTTCTCTACATGCAGGTCACGCGCGGCGTGGCGCCGCGCGACCACGCGTTTCCGCGCCAGGCCCGCCCCGCGCTGGTCATGACCACGCGCCAGAAGAAGCCGCCGAGCGAGAAGCTCCTGAGCGAGGGGGTCGGGATCGTCACGATCCCCGACATCCGCTGGAAACGGCGCGATATCAAATCGGTCTCCCTGCTGCCGAACGTATTGGGCAAGCAGCAGGCGGTCGAGGAGGGCGCCTTCGAGGCCTGGATGATCGACGAGGACGGCCTGGTAACCGAGGGCACCTCGACCAACGCCTGGATTGTCACCCAGGACGGCGAGCTGGTTACGCGGGACGCCTCAGAAGCCATTCTAAACGGGATTACCCGGCTCCGTATCCTCGACTTGGCGGCGCGCGAGAACATCCGTTTCGTCGAACGTGCCTTCACCGCCGAGGAGGCGACCGAGGCGCGGGAAGCCTTCCTGACCTCGAGCACGAACTTCGTGATGCCGGTCACCCGCATCGACGGCAAACCGGTCGGCAACGGCCATCCCGGACTGCTGACCGGGCAGCTCGTGGCGAGCTACAGGAACTTCGTGCAGAACGGCAAGGCCAGCGCGTGAGCCTCCCGCCGCCGCGGGCGGTCCTCTTCGACTGGGACAATACGCTGGTCGACAGCTGGCGGTCGATCCACCACGCCCTTGAGACGACCTTCCTGGCCATGGGCCAGCGGCCCTGGTCGCTCGATGAGACCCGCCGCAACGTCCGGCGCTCCGCTCGCGAAACCTTTCCCGAGCTGTTCGGTGCCCGCAGCGACGAGGCCATGGCGGTGTTCTTCGGCGCCTTCGAAGCCAATCACCTGAGCCAGCTTCGCCCTTACGAAGGGGCGCACGAACTGCTCGCCGGGCTCGCCGCAGCGGGGATCCCGCTCGCGGTCCTCTCCAACAAACAGGGCGAGCTGCTGAGACGGGAGGTCGCGCATCTGGCCTGGGAGGAATACTTCGGCCGGATCGTCGGCGCCGGCGACGCGGCCTACGACAAGCCGGCCGCTGAGGCGGTCTCCATGGCGCTGGCCGGCAGCGGCGTGTCGCCGGGTCCCCGGGTCTGGCTGATCGGCGACACCGACATCGACATGCTCTGCGCCGCGCGGAACGGCTGTACGGCCGTTCTGCTGCGTCCCGAACCGCCCGGCGCCGGAGAGTTCCCGGACTGTGTTCCTAATTTCCATGTATCGGGCTGTCTTGCCCTAGCCGAACTCGCGTTGAATTCCTAAATTTGCCCTAGAGCTATTCCCCGTCGGTTGTGCTAGACCCACATAATGCTCGCGCAATCCTGGTTTTCGTGGAGTCCCACCCAATTCCAAGTTACGATATCCTGAGATACGGGGGCGCCGACACCGCTCTAAGAAAAAAAGGGAGTAATGGTCGATAATGCCAAGCGAAAAGTCCCAGAATGTGCAAGATGTCTTCCTCAACCACATTCGCAAAAACAAGGTCCCGGTCACGGTGTTCTTGGTCAATGGGGTGAAGCTCCAGGGCATCATCACGTGGTTCGATAACTTCTCCGTCCTGTTGCGGCGCGACGCCCACTCGCAGTTGGTGTATAAGCACGCGATCTCGACGGTGATGCCGGCCACCCCTGTGCAGCTGTTCGAGGGGGCCAAGGAAGAAGCGGAGCACGTATGAGCGTGTCATCGTTCGGCGCGATTTGACGGCAAGCGATCGCAATCCAGGAAAGCAGGTGGAGGGCCTCGGCGACGGGTCGCCGGGGAAGGCGGCGGAGCGCTGTCTCGTTCTCCACCCGGCCTTCCGGAGCGCGCCTTCGTCACCCCGCGATTCTGAGGCGCGGCTGAGCGAGGCCGTCGGTCTCGCCGAGGCGATCAACCTTGCGGTGGTCGACGGTCGCGTCCTCCGGGCGAACCGGCCGCGGCCGGGCACCTTGATAGGCAAGGGCGCTGTCGAGGAACTAGCGCATTTCATCGCCGATCAATCGATAATGCTCTGCATCATCGATCACGGGCTCACGCCGATCCAGCAGCGCAACCTGGAGCGTGCCTGGTCGTGCAAGGTGATCGACCGGACCGGCCTCATTCTCGAGATCTTTGGAGAGCGCGCCCGGACCAAGGAAGGCCAGCTCCAGGTCGAATTGGCAGCCCTGAGCTACCAACGCTCGCGCTTGGTCCGCTCCTGGACCCACCTGGAACGGCAGCGCGGCGGCTTCGGCTTCCTGGGCGGCCCTGGCGAGAGCCAGCTCGAGATCGACCGCCGGCTGACGTCGGATAGGATCTCGCGGATCAGGACCGAGTTGGCGACCGTGAAGCGGACGCGGGCGTTGCACCGCCAGGCGCGCAAGCGGGTCCCTTATCCGGTGATCGCTCTGGTCGGCTACACAAATGCGGGCAAGTCGACCTTGTTCAACCGCCTGACCGGTGCGCGCGTGATGGCGAAGAAGATGCTCTTCGCCACCTTGGACCCGACCATGCGCAAGATCCGCCTGGACAGCGACCATGAGGCCATCCTTTCAGACACGGTCGGTTTCATCTCGGAGCTCCCGACCGGCCTCGTCGCCGCGTTCCGGGCGACCTTGGAGGAGGTCTCCGAGGCCGACCTGATTCTGCACGTCCGCGACGCCGCCCATGCCGATACGGAAGCCCAGCGCCGCGACGTCGAGGCCGTGCTCGAGGACCTGGGCCTGACCGCCGAGGGGAGTCAACGGATCGAGGTCTTGAACAAGTTGGACCTGCTGGATCCCGACGAGCGTGCCGCCGTCGTCGACCGGGCCGCCCGGACGCCGGATCAGATCGCCATATCCGCGGTGACCGGCGAAGGCCTGGATCAGCTCCTCCTGCTTCTGTCGAACGCGGTGAACGGCCACCGGTGCCTTGTCGATCTTTGGATTCCTCACCAGGACGGTGCGGCGCTGTCCTGGCTCTACGAGAGGGGCAAGGTGCTGGAACGCAGCGACGACGAAGAGGGCTGCAGCCTCAAGGTGAGCCTCGAACCGGCGGTCCTGTCACGTTTCGAGCAACGCTTCGGCATCGCCGCGCGAGAGTCTCTCGACGATAGATTGACCGCCAGCCCCAGTTGACTTCCTTCGCCTCGGGTGTGGCCCTCCTACTTGTCGAGAGCCTGTCGAAGGGCAACCGCCAGCGCTCGCTGATCGAAGGGTTTGTTCAGAAGGACCCTGTCGGAGCCGATGGATCCGTTGCGCCGCGCCGCCTCCGCCGGATAACCGGAGATGAAAACAAACTGGAGGTCAGGATGCTTGATCCGCGCCTCATCGGCCATTTCCGGACCGCTCATACCTCCCGGGAGGACGACGTCCGAGAGCACGAGCGCGATCGGTAGGTCTTGCTGGAGTAAGGCCAGGGCTTCACTGGCATCCGCCACGTCCATCACCTCGTAGCCAAGGGACTGGACAATCGATGCGGCCACCTTGCGCACCTCCTCGTCGTCTTCGACGATCAAGATCAGCTCGCCCCGTCCGCTAGGCTCGGGAGCCACGGGTTGGACTTTGGGCTTTTGGGGGGCCTGATCTGCCAGCGGCAAGTAGAGCTTCACCGTTGTTCCGAGACCCTGTTCGCTGTAGATCGCCAGATGACCACCCGATTGCTTTGCGAAGCCGTAGACCGTGGATAGTCCCAGGCCGCTGCCTTCGCCGACCTTCTTGGTGGTGAAGAACGGCTCGACCGCATGCTCCAAAACTTTCTGCGTCATGCCTTGGCCGGTGTCGCTTACCGCAAGGACAACGTAGTCGCCGGCATCGACTTCGGGGTTCCTGGCGACGTAGGACTGGTCGAGCCGGGCGTTGCTGCATTCGATCGTAAGCTTGCCGCTGCCCGACATCGCGTCGCGCGCGTTGATCGCGAGATTGACCAGGGCGTTCTCTACCTGACCCTGGTCGGCTAGCGCGGGCTTCAAATCTTCGGCAGCGATGGTTTCGATTGTGACGCCCTCTCCGAGGGTCCGCGCCAAAAGTTCCGACATTTCCTCCACCATGCCCGCCAGATCGATTGGTCGCGGCGAGAGCGATTGGCGAAGAGAGAAGGCCAGCAGGCGCTGGGTAAGCTCGGCGCCCCTTCCGATCGCGCGGAACATTGCCTGCACCCTGGGTTCCTTCTCGCCGCTCTTGCCGGCAAGGATCTCCAGATTGCCCCGGATGACCGCGAGAAGATTGTTGAAGTCGTGCGCCACACCGCCTGTCAGCTGGCCTATTGCTTGCATCTTTTGGGCTTGGCGCAGCTGTTCCTCGCTGGCGTGGAGTTTGAGCTCGGCCCGCTTCTGAGCGGTGATATCGGCACCGGTTCCCCGGTACCCGATAAAGGTTCCCGAATCATCGAACACCGGTATGCCGTTAATGCTCAGCCAGTGCGGCTTGATGCCTTCTCCGACGCGGTAGTACACGAAGTTGCGGAACGGCTTGCGCTCCAGAAGTGTCTTCTTGTGCTGTGCCCATGCCGCCTTGTCATGATCTTTGCTGAGGAGCTCCTCGCGGGTCATGCCGTAGTGCCACTCGGGCGGTACGCCCAGGATGCGTTCCACGGCGCCGGACATGTAGGTGAACCTCAGGTCCGCATCCGTTTCCCAGAACCAGTCGCCCGAGGCCTCCGCATAGTCCCGGAACCGCTTTTCGCTGGCGTGCAGTTCCCGAGTACGTTCCTCCACGCGCTGCTCCAATTCGCTTTGCGCCCGCTCGAGCGCCTCCTTCGCCTTTCTGTGGTCTACCGCCATGTCCCGAAGCGAGCGGACCGCACGCGCCACGGCGCCGACCTGATCCTGACGATCCACGAAGGGCATCGGTGGGTCCAAGTGGCCGGCGGCAACACTCACCATTGTGTCGGTTATCGACGTCAGCGGCTTGACCACGGTTCGCAGCCCTAGGCCGACGGCGACCAGCACCGCGAAGAGTTGGGCGAATCCCAGGACGATTGCATCGATCAGCGCCTGCTCCTGCGCCTGTCTCAGCCGGTCGAGCGAAAGCGACAGTTCCAGGCTGCCGATGGTCTTGGTGCTGGACTGTTCCTTGAGCACGATGTCGGTGGTCTGGCTGACCACCGGTAGACGCATCGCATCCTTTGCGCGAAGCGCCACGAAGACCCGGGACTTTTCGTCCGTCACCGTGGCGGCGACGAAATCGGGATGCTGAGCCAATCCCTGCATGATGGTCTTCGCATTGTCCCGGTTCAGGTCCCATACGGAGTTCGAAAGGGCCAATGCCTGCCCGGTGGAGAGGTCGGCCAAACGAGAGTACAGTGCTTCCGTCAGCTGCCGGCGTTCCTCGCTTATCTTGACCCAGGTGACGGCTGCGGTGATCGCGGTGAGAACCGTCCCAATGAAGATCATCGCACGTGCATAAATTCTAAGTCGGGGTCGGAACACCGAACCTCTGTCCTGCTTCATTTTGCTCCTGCCCAATATCGAGAAACTGTGGCTCTGCCACCTCCAGGTCATGAACTCGTCACAAACGCTCAGATCTCAAAAGTTCGGATACTGGTCACTGAGAACATCGCGAAACCTGTCGACGAAAGGCTTAGTGATTCGCTCAATCTCACCCTTCACCAGCAGTTCCTGGAAACATCGGTCGAAATCCTGCGCGATTGCCGCTTCTCGGAAATAGAGTCTTTGAGGCCCCGGAGCGAAGATCCTCCGAAAAACAACGGAGCGAGTGATATCGAGGTCCGGCTCCTGATCGGCCTCCGCTCTGGCACGGACTACCGAGATGTAGTTTGCGGTGATCAATCCGTCTGCCAGGATCGCGTCTGCGCGGCCGCTCAGGAGAGGACGAACGTGGTCGAACCGATTCGGTCTCATCCTGAAGCTCTCGAAAGCCGGCACCGAGGATTCGATGCCGAGTATCTTGTCCGCATTGGGGAAGGCGACGATGCGTTTGCCGTGCAGATCCTCGACCGACATGATGCTTTCGAGCCCGGAGCCGCCCAGAACGGTTGCGCCATCCTGCAGGTGTACGAAGGGCTCTGTGGTGAAGCCGGAAAATTCCTGATCGGCTTCTGCCGTAGCCAGGCCGTCATAGGTCTCGAAGTCCTCGTAGTCTTTCCAGTGGCGCCCGAAGGGCACCACGGTGAAAGTGACGCTGTGACCGCAGGAGGCCAGGGTTGCCCGGATCACGTTTCCAATACGGCCGTTGCCGTGGTCATCGAAATGCGGCGGGATCATGGGCGCGATCATTCGAAGCTCTCTCGCCTCGATACCGAATGCCGAGAACAGGATTGCCGTGCCCGCGAAGGCAAATAGTCGTGCGACCGCCTTCAAGATCAGTCCCTTTCTCTGAGTGTGGCCTCAGCAATGCGACGACACGCCGGACCCGGGAAATGCGCTCCGGCAAGTGACTATCGCGAATTCGATTGCCTCTGGACGCTTCGCACCAATGCTACCTTAAACCTGAGCTTTAGAGGAAGGCTTAGCTTTCTACTTTTAGGTTAGTGTCTCCGGCCGCCGGATCGGCACGAATATCCGCCTTGTCGCCGGGGGAATAAGCTCTTGTCCTGACGAGGTTATCAAGATAGTGCTCCGGCCATGCGCGTAGATCCCGAAGCTATAACCAAGATCCTGGCCGAGGTTGGGCAGGAAATCGTGCTGCCCCGCTTTCGGGCACTGGAGGCGCACGAGGTCCAGACCAAGGCGTCCGGCGAACTCGTGACGGTCGCCGATGAGGCGGCCGAAGCAGAAATCGGCCGCCGCCTCCTGGCGCTCCTGCCGGACTCGCTGCTGGTCGGCGAGGAGGCCGTGGCCAAGCGCCCGGCGGTGATGGAAGCGCTGGCCGGGGAGGATCCGGTCTGGGTCATCGATCCGATCGACGGCACCGGAAACTTCGCCGCCGGGCGGCCCGTTTTCGCCGTCATGGTCGCTCTGGTGCGCGGCGGCGAGAGCCTCGCCGCTTGGATCCACGACCCGCTCGGCCGCCGCACGGCGGTGGCCGAGCGGGGCTCGGGGGCCTTCATGGGAGGGGCGCGCCTCGCCGTCGCTCCCGGCGGTGCCCTGGATGGCCTGACCGGGACCCTCCATGCCGGCACCTTCGCCACGCCGGAAATGAAGCGCCAGATCGATGCCAGGCGGTCCCGGCTCAAGATTGGCCGCTCGCTGCATTGCGCCGGGCACGAGTACATCCGCCTGGCGAACGCTGACGACGGCTTCCACTTCTCGCTCTTCACCAAGCTGATGCCCTGGGACCACGCTCCCGGCGTCCTGATTCACCGGGAGGCGGGTGGCGTCGGCCGGACGCTGGACGGGCTCGACTACGGGCCGGCGCGGCGCGGCGGCCACGGTCTGCTGCTTGCGCCTGACCTGGACAGCTGGCGCGCCCTCCACGCCGCGCTATTTTCCGGCACGGAGCTCGCCCTCGAAGCCTAAGGCCCGGCCTCCCGCGGAATGCGCTTGTCGCGAGCCCCGGCGTTTCGCTAAATGCCCGGGTGCGAAAGGCACACGATAGGGGAGGTCGGATCCATGTCGAAGCCACTGCCGGGGCAAGCCCAGGTCGTCATCATCGGGGGCGGCATCATCGGCTGCTCCCTGGCCTATCACCTGACCAAGATCGGATGGCGGGACGTCGTCCTGCTCGAACGCAGGAAGCTGACCTGCGGCACGACCTGGCACGCCGCCGGACTGGTCGGGCAGCTGCGCGCCACCCTCAACATGACCCGCCTGGCCCAGTACACGGCCGACCTCTACACCACGCTGGAACAGGAGACCGGGCAGGCGACCGGCTTCAAGCAGAACGGCAGCATCTCGGTCGCGACCAACGAGGAGCGCTTCGAGGAGTGGAAGCGCGGCGCCTCCATGGCGCGGACCTTCGGGCTCGAGGTCGAGGTGATCGGCCCGGAAGAGATGAAGCGCCTCTGGCCCCTGCTCAATATCGAGGACGTGGTCGGCGGCGTCTTTCTGCCGAAGGATGGCCAGACCAACCCGATCGACACCACGACCGCGCTGGCCAAGGGCGCGCGGACCGGCGGCGCGCAAATCTTCGAGGACACCAAGGTCACGGCGATCCACACCCGCGCTGGCCGGGTCACCGGCGTGGCTACAGACCGGGGCGACATCGCCGCCGAGGTGGTGGTCAACTGCGGCGGCATGTGGGGGCGGGAGATCGGCCAGATGGCCGGCGTCGACGTTCCGCTTCACGCCTGCGAGCACTTCTACATCCTGACCGAGGAGGTCGCGGATCTGCCGAGCGACCTGCCGGTCCTGCGCGATCAGGACGGCTGCGCCTACTACAAGGAGGACGCGGGCAAGATCCTGCTCGGCGCCTTCGAGCCCAACGCCAAGCCCTGGGGCATGGACGGCATTCCCGAGGACTTCTGCTTCGACGAGCTGCCCGAGGACTTCGAGCACTTCGAGCCGGTGCTCGAGGCGGCCATGAACCGGGTCCCGGCTCTCCAGGAGGTCGGCATCCGCAAGTTCTTCTGCGGCCCCGAGAGCTTCACGCCCGACAACCGCTACATGCTGGGCGAGGCGCCGAACCTGAAGAACTTCTACGTGGCCGCCGGCTTCAACTCGATCGGCATCCAGTCGGCCGGCGGCGCCGGCAAGGTCCTGGCCGAGTGGATCGCCGAAGGGCATCCGCCGATGGATCTCTCGGACGTCGACATCCGCCGCATGGCGCCTTTCCAGAACAACAAGGCCTACCTCTATCACCGGGCGAGCGAAGCGCTAGGCCTGCTCTACGCCATGCACTGGCCCTACCGGCAATATGAGACCGCCCGCGGCCTGCGGCGGTCGCCGCTTCACGAGCGTCTCAAGGACCGGGGCGCCTGCTTCGGCGAGGTCGCCGGCTGGGAGCGGCCCAACTGGTTCGCGCCGGCCGGCGTCGAACCGAGCTACGCCTACAGCTACAAGCGCCAGAACTGGTTCCCCTATGCCGCCGAGGAGCACCGGGCCGTGCGCGAAGGGGTCGCGCTCTTTGACCAGTCGTCCTTCGGCAAGTTCCTCGTCCAGGGGCGCGACGCCGAGGCCGTGCTGCAGCGCATCTGCGCCAACGACGTCGCGGTCCCGCTGGGCAAGATCGTCTACACCCAGTGGCTCAACGACCGGGGCGGCATCGAGGCCGACCTCACGGTGACCCGCCTGTCGGAGACCAGCTACATGGTTGTGACCGGCGCGGCGGTGGCCGGGCGCGATTTCAACTGGCTGCAGCGGCACATTCCGGAAGACTCGCACTGCACCGCGACCGACGTCACCTCGGGCTACGGCGTCATGGGCGTGATGGGGCCCAAGAGCCGGGAGCTCCTGTCCCGGCTGACCGCGACCGACCTGACAAACGAGGCCTTTCCCTTTGGGACCGCGCGGGAGATCGAGCTCGGCATGGCCCGGGTGCGGGCCTTCAGGGTCACCTATGTCGGCGAGCTCGGCTGGGAGCTCTACGTCCCCAGCGAGTTCGCGGTCGCGGTCTTCGACGCGCTGACGTCCGAGGGCGAGGCTTTAGGCCTCAGGCCGGCGGGCATGCACGTGCTCGACTCCTGCCGGATCGAGAAGGCCTACCGCCACTGGGGTCACGACATTACCGACGAGGACACGCCGCTGGAGGCCGGCCTCGGCTTCGTCTGCCGCCTCGACAAGAACACCGACTTCCTAGGGCGCGAGGCCCTGCTGCGGCAGAAGGAAGCGGGGCTGAAGCGGCGGATGGTCCAGTTCGCATTGAAGGATCCCGAACCGCTGCTCTATCACAACGAGCCGATCTACCGGGACGGCGAGATCGTCGGCTATCTCACCTCGGGGAACTACGGGCATCATTTGGGCGCGGCGGTTGGCCTCGGCTATATCGGCCACCCGGACGGCGTGGACGCCGACTTTGTCGCTTCGGGAAGCTTCGAGATCGAGGTCGCCTGCGAGCGGATCCCGGCCGAGGCCAGCCTGCGGCCCCTCTACGATCCCAAGAGCGCGCGGATCCGCGTTTAGGCGAGGGCTCTTGCGCGCCCTGGACCCAGCAAAGATCGCCGTCTGGATCTAGCCGCCATGCCCGCGCGCGCCTATACCGCGCGCCCAGTGGCTTGAAGACTGCGCTTCGCATAGACTTCAGAGCGCGGCGGCTATCGGCTCGCGTCGAGGCGGCAGCCTAGGCATTCAATGGGGGAGCAGGACAATGCTGATTGGCGTTCCTAAGGAGATCAAGAATCACGAGTACCGGGTCGGTCTGGTACCGGGCTCGGTCCGCGAGCTGGTGCACCACGGCCACAAGGTGGTCGTGCAGAAATCGGCCGGCGAGGGTATCGGGTTCGACGACGATTCCTTCCGGGCGGCCGGCGCCAGCATTCTCGACACCGCCGACGAGGTCTTCGCCACGGCGGAGATGATCGTCAAGGTGAAGGAGCCGCAGGCCGAGGAATACGGCAAGCTGCGCGAGGGGCAGGTACTCTTCACCTACCTCCACCTCGCCCCCGACGAGCCGCAGACCCGAGGTCTGATCGACAGCGGCTGCATCGCGGTCGCCTACGAAACCGTCACCAACCTTCATGGCGGCTTGCCGCTGCTGGCGCCCATGAGCGAGGTCGCCGGGCGCATGTCGGTTCAGGTCGGCGCGCACTGCTTGGAGAAGGAACAGGGCGGTTCGGGCATGCTGCTGGGCGGCGTTCCCGGGGTCGCCGCGGCCAGGGTCGTGATCATCGGCGGCGGCGTGTCGGGCACCAATGCCGCGCGGATGGCCATGGGCATGGAGGCCCACGTCACCGTGATCGACAAGTCCATCGAGCGGCTCTACGCCCTCGACCTCCAGTTTGGCCCGATGCTGAACACGATCTACTCCACGGTTGACGCCATCGAGCAGCACGTCGCCGGCGCGGACCTCGTCATCGGCGCGGTGCTGGTCCCCGGCGCCGCGGCGCCGAAGCTCGTGACCCGCGACATGGTCAAGGAGATGCGCGCCGGGTCGGTCCTGGTGGATATCGCCATCGACCAGGGCGGCTGCTTTGAGACTTCGCGCGGCACCACCCACGCCGAACCGACCTACATCGAGGAGGACTGCGTTCACTATTGCGTCACCAACATGCCCGGCGCGGTAGCGCGGACCTCGACCTTCGCGCTCAACAACGCCACCCTGCCTTTCGCCCTCGCCCTAGCCAACAAGGGCTACCGCCGGGCCCTGGGGGAAAACCCCCATCTGCGTCAGGGCCTGAACGTGGCCGACGGCAAGGTCACCTACAAGGCCGTGGCTGAAGCGCACGACCTCCACTACACTCCGGCCGAGGAGGTGCTCGGGATCAGTTACTAGAGAGCGGCAACGCCTTGTCTCGGCCGGCGCGCGTGCCAACATCATCGGGACGGTCAAGCAGGAAGGGGTGCGGGATGCTGACAGCGAGAGGCGAGGGTCGAGGCGGAGCCTCGGTCGCGCACATAGGCTCTCGGGCTCTTCTGGTCGCGGTGGCCGCCGGTCTGGGGCTGATGCTCCTGGCCCCGCCGGAGGCCTGGGCGCGAGGCCAGGGAGATGACGTGCGGGTCAACCTCTTCCTCGATACGGAAGGTATTCTGGACAGCGACGAATACAACGCCGCGCCCCAGCCGGTTGAGCGCAGCAGCCCGCCGCCGAAGGTCACGGGCGAGCCGGTCCGCCGCTTTGAGCGGACCGACAGTCAGCGCCCAACCGAAGAGCCGCGCTGGGAGCGGGATTCCGAGTTCGGGGGCGACAGCCTCTTCGGCCGTTGAGGGGCCACCGGCGCCCGGGCCTTGGGGGAGGAGAGGGCTGACCCAGAGCATTCCACAGCCGGCGATCGAGGCGCTTAAGTCCGCTGTCGGGCCCAAGGGCTGGCTCGAGAGCGATCAGGAGAAGGCCGCCTACCTGGAAGACGCGCGGCAGCTCTATCGTGGCTCTTCTCCCCTCGTTGTCTCTCCCGCCGGCACCGCCGAAGTGGCCGCCGTGGTGCGGATCTGCCGCGACCACGGCATCGGCATCGTGCCCCAGGGCGGCAACACGGGCTATGTCGGCGGCTCAGTGCCCACGACCGGCGGCTCCGAGATCCTGGTCTCTTTGACGCGTATGAACCGGATCCGAGACATCGACCCGCTGGACTACTCCATGACCGTGGAGGCGGGCTGCGTGCTCGCCAGGATCCAGGAGGCGGCGGCCGAAGCCGACCGCTTGTTTCCCTTGAGCCTGGCGGCCGAAGGCAGCTGCCAGATCGGCGGCAACCTCTCGACCAACGCCGGCGGCATCGCGGTTCTGCGCTACGGCAACGCCCGGGACCTGGTGCTCGGCCTGGAGGTGGTGCTCCCCGACGGGCGGGTCTGGGACGGCCTGCGGCGCCTGCGCAAGGACAACACCGGCTACGACATGAAGCAGCTGTTTCTCGGCGCCGAGGGGACCCTGGGCATCATCACGGCGGCCGTGCTCCGGCTGTTTCCCCGCCCGAGCGAGAGCCGCACCGCCTTCGCCGCGGTCGCCGACCCTGGGGCCGCGACGGCCCTGCTGGCGCGCTTCCGCAACAGCGGCGGCGACGAGGTAACCAGTTTCGAATACCTCGCCCGGCCCTGCATCGACTTCGTCCTGGCCCACATCCCGGGGACCAGGGAACCGCTGGCGGCGCGCTTCGACCACTACGTCCTCATCGAGCTCTCCACCAGCCGCGCCGACGCCGATCTGGACGGCCTGATGGAGACCGTGCTGGGCGCGGCCATGGAGAGCGGCGAGGTGCTGGACGCCAGCCTGTCGCACAACGAAGCCCAGGCCCGGGCCTTTTGGACCATCCGGGAGAGCGTGCCGGCGGCCCAGAAGCACGAGGGGGCCTCGATCAAGCACGACGTCTCGGTGGCCGTCTCGCGGGTCCCCGAGTTCCTTGCGCGGGCCGCGGCGCTCGCCGAGTCTGCGATCCCGAACGTCCGGGTCGTACCGTTCGGCCATCTGGGCGACGGCAACATCCACTTCAATCTGTCCCAGCCCCGGGACATGGCGCCGGAGGCTTTCCTCGGCCACGGGGAGGCCGTGACCCGGCGGCTGCACGACCTGGTCGCGGAACTGGACGGCAGCTTCAGTGCGGAGCATGGGGTCGGCCAGCTGAAGCGGGCCGACCTGCGGCGCTACCGCTCGGAGGTCGAACTCGACATGATGGCCTCGGTCAAGCGGGCGCTCGATCCCCGCGGTCTCATGAACCCCGGCAAGCTGCTTTGAGCGATACCGCCAAGGGCCGGCGTTTTATTCGTTAATTCATGCGTAAGGTCTTTTAAGTAAGCTCTCAGATGCAGTGAAGGTTAAAAGGCCGATTCAATTTAACTAAAGATTCGGCGAATAATAAAAGGCTGTGCGGAAATAGCATGGTTTGAGGATCGGACGGGGCAGGGGGCCTGTATTCCTAGTCCGGCGGGGCAAGAGCGGATGGCGAAATCGCGAAGAATACTTGTCGTTGTCGACGACCGCGATGTCGCCGAGGGCCTGTACGAAGTTCTCGAAATGGCCGGACACGAGGTCGCGCTCGCCCTTCGCGCCGACGAGGCGCGTGAGCTGCTGGCGAAACGCTGCTTCGACTTCGCGCTGATCAACCTTCGCCTGCCGGGCATGGGCACGGTCGAGAGCTTCCTCGAAATACAGCGCCTCAGGCCCGAGATGGAAGCCATTCTCATGACCGGATCGACGGTCGAGCAGCTTATGGCCGAGGTCGTGGTCGACGGCCAGGCGAGCACGCTTCACCTGCCGCTGGACTACCCGTACCTCGACAAGGCACTGGAGAGAGCCGAGCCCCAGGGGGTCGTGCTGCTGCCGTCGGACAGCGAGGATTTCGCCCAGCAGCTGTGCGAATACATGGGCAAGCACGGCCGCGAGGCCCTGGTCGCAAGGTCCGAACAGGAGGCGCTCGACCTTATCGAGGGGGTTTTCGAGCACCACGTCGTCCTCGACCTGGGGCTCTCGGTGGTCTCCGCCATGAGCGTCTATCTCAAGATGCGCGACCGGGGCTACGCGAAGCCACTGACGATCGTCGGCCGGTCGCCGCTTCCCGGGGCCGAGACCACCGCACCCTATCGGGACCTCTGGATCACCGGGATCCTGTTCAAGCCCTTCGATCCGCGGAAGCTCCTGCTCGCCCTCGAACAGGAGTCCGGGGTCCTGGAGTTCGTGCCGGCCGAGGAGCCTGAAGAGGCCGCGCCGACGGGCGCGCCACAGGTGTTCCGGGTGCCGACCGCGTCGGAAGTGGCGCCGCCCCCCGAGCCGCCGAGCTACGCCGGCGAAGGGCGCGTGCTGATCGTCGAAGACGATCCGGAGATGGCCGAGGGCATCCGTGAGCTGCTGGAGCCGCGCGGCTACGAGACGCAGACGGCGCAGGCCTTCGAAGAAGCCCTTCGGAAGCTGCGCAGCTTCGAGCCTAACGTGGTCCTGATCGACGTGCAGATCGGCGCCCGCAACGGGCTGGATCTCGTCCCCGAGCTGCGCCAGCACTGGCCCGAGGTCATCCCCATCATGCTGACCGCGCTCGCCGACAAGGACACCATCGTGGCGGCGCTGCGCGGCGGCGCCTACGACTATGTGACCAAGCCCTTCGAGGCGGAGGAGCTCTTCGCCGCCCTCGACCGCTCGTTCAAGCGGATCGCCGCCGGCATAACGACCGACGAGGAGTGGCTGTCCAAGATCAGCTATGGCCTGAGGACGCCGCTCAACGCCGTCGTCGGCTTCTCGGAGATCCTCAAGGATGAGCTCCTGGGTCCCCTGGGCAGCGAGCAGTATGTCGCCTATGCCAAGGACATCAATGCGGCCGGCCAGCAGATCACCGGCATGCTGGGATCGATCAGCGAGCGCACCAACGCCGCCGCCGATGGCGACGAGGCGCCCGAGGATGAAGCCGAGACGGCGGAAATCCCCTTCGACCTGGAGATCCTTCCGGAATCTTCCGAAGCCGCGGCAGAGGATGACCGCGAGACGGAGTGCGAGGGCGAGGGTGAGGCGGAGGTCTGCCCGTCGGTGGCGGCGCAGTCAGGCAAGCGCTTTCAGATCCCCAACCTCCAGGCGCTGCGCAAGAAACCGCGGCCGGAGGACGCTGGGCCGGACAATCCGGAGATCTAGCTTCTCCCTGGCATCACGCTTGCGGCTGAATTGGATCTAGCCGCCTTCCGCATTCGCTCTTAGAGTGGCATCCAAGGGTGCAAATCCGGCAGCCGTCGATTGGTTTCCATGCGTCGGCGGCGCGGCACCGGCATCCCATCGAACTTCGCCCGCCTTCTCCCGATAGACCGGGCAGGGCTGGCCTCAGAACAGGAAAAGTGCGCCATGACTACCGTCGTACAGCTCGCGAATTCCCTCGAGGAACACTGGATGCCGTTCACCGCGAACCGGCATTTCAAGGCCGATCCGCGGATCATCTCGTCCGCCAAGGGGATGTACTACTCGACCGACCGCGGCGAGCAGATCCTCGACGCCTCGGCCGGCCTGTTCTGCGTGGCGGCCGGCCACGGTCGCCCCGAGATCGCCGACGCGGCCCACAAGGCCCTGCTCGAGATGGACTACGTGCCGCCATTCCAGTTCGGCCATCCGGCCTCCTTCTCCCTGGCGCGGCGCCTCTCGCGCATGACGCCGGGCGACCTGGACCATATCTTCTTCACCAATTCCGGCTCGGAATCGGTCGATTCGGCGATGAAGATCGCGCTCGCCTACCACAAGGCGCGGGGCGAGGGGCAGCGCATGCGCTTCGTCGGCCGCGAGCGCGCCTATCACGGCGTGAATTTCGGCGGCCTCTCCGTCGCCGGCATGATCAACAACAAGAAGGCCTTCGGGCTCGGTCTGCCGGGCACCCTGCACCTGCGTCATACCCACCTGCCCGAACACCACATGGTGCGCGGCCAGCCGGAGACCGGCGCGGAGCTGGCCGAGGACCTGCAGCGCTTCGTCGAGCTGCACGGCGCCGACTCGATCGCCGCCTGCCTCGTAGAGCCGATCGCCGGCTCGACCGGCGTCCTGGTCCCGCCGAAGGGCTACCTGAAGCGCCTCCGGGAGATCTGCGACGAGCACGGCATCCTGCTGATCTTCGACGAGGTGATCTGCGGCTTCGGGCGGACCGGCAAGCAGTTCGGATCGGACAGCTTCGACGTCGTGCCCGACATCATCACCATGGCCAAGGCGCTGACCAACGGCGTGGTCCCCATGGGCGCCGTGGCGTGCAACGAGAAGGTCTACGAGGGCATCACCGAGGCGGCGCCGAAGGACACTATCGAGCTGTTCCACGGCTACACCTACTCGGGCTGCCCGGTCGCCGCCGCCGCGTCCCACGCGGCGCTCACGATCTACGAGGAGGAGGGGCTGGTCGAACGCTCGGCGGCCATGGCACCCAAGCTGCTCGACGCGGTCTTCTCGGTTCAGGACATCCCCGTGGTCAAGAATATCCGCGGCTACGGCATGCTGGCCGGCATCGACCTGGCGCCCGATGGCGCGCCGGGCCGCCGCGGCACCCAGGCGATCCAGGACTTCTACGCCGCCGGGCTGATGGTCAAGATGACCGGCGACTGCGCCCTCGTCTCGCCGCCGCTGGTGGTCGAGGAGAAGCACCTCGACGAGATGCAGGACAAGCTGCGCAAGGTCCTGTCCAAGTACTGAACGGGGTCGATGGGGACGGGGCCATGGCCCTGCTGACAACGACGATCGGGGCCTATCCCAAGCCGGACTTCATTCCGGTGCCCGACTGGTTCGTCGTCGAAGCGGGGCCCGACACCGCGACCCCCACGGCGGGTTACCTGGAAGCCCTGGCCGAGATGGGCGAGGAAGCCGAGGCCCTCTTTGCCCGGGGCACCCAGGCGGTGATCGCGGATCAGGTCGCGGCGGGCATTGACATCCCGACCGACGGCGAGGTTCGGCGTGAGAACTACATCCACTACCACTGCCGCCATCTGGACGGCATCGACTTTGAGACCCTGACCTCGCGGGAACTGCGCAACGGTGCCTATAGCGCCGAGTTGCCCAGCATCGTCAGGCCGGTCAGCGCGCGGGACCGCTTCCTCGCTCGGGAGTGGCGGGTCGCCCAGTCCTTCACCGACCGGCCGGTCAAGATCACCCTGCCGGGCCCCATGACGATCACCGATACCACGGCCGATCTCCACTACAAGGACGACGCCCGGCTGGGCGCCGATCTGGCGGCGGCGCTCAACGAGGAGATCCGCTCCCTGGCCGACGCCGGCTGCACCTGGATCCAGGTCGACGAGCCGGTCTTCGCGCGCAAGCCGAGAAGGGCGCTCGACTACGGGATCGAGAACCTGAACCGCTGCTTCGCGGGCGTGCCGGACGGGGTCAACCGGGTCATGCACATGTGCTGCGGCTATCCAAACAAGATCGACCAGGACGAGTATCCCAAGGCCGATCCCCAGTCCTACTTCGATCTGGCGCGGGCGGTCGACCAGTCGGCGGTCGACGTGGTCTCTCTCGAGGACGCGCACCGCCACAACGATTTGGCGCTTCTCGAGCGCTTCGAGAAGACCCGGATCATCCTGGGCGTCGTCGCGATCGCGAAGAGCCGGGTCGAGCCCGTCGAGGAGATTCGCGCCCGGCTTGAAGCCGCACTCGAGCACATCGACCACGACCGACTGATCGCCGCCCCCGACTGCGGCCTGGGTTTCCTCGGCCGCGAGCTGGCCATGACCAAGCTGCGCAACCTCTGCCAGGCAGCAAAGAGCGTCTGAGGCGGCTCTGGAGCTGGCTCAGAGGGCCGACCCAATTTCCTGGATACGCTCCAAGGCCGCTCGGCTGAGATCCTGCGCCTGCAACAACCCGGCTTCGCTGGGCGCGGCGCTCGTGACGGCATCGTAGAAAGTGAAGGCCCGCTGGCATTCGGCATAGAGGCGTCCCGCGGGTAGCTCAGCCCTCTGCTCGGCAGTGCCGTCTTCCTGTCCCCGAGGGAAAAGTTCAGCCAATCTCTCCGTCATGGGAGCGCTGGGCGGACCAGCTTGTCTCCCGGCAAGGCGCAATTCTTCGACCCGCTGGCAGGTTGTGCGGTAAAGCGACGAAAGGCCGCCTTCATCTTCCGCGGCTGCCGAGAGCAGTTGGGCGATCCGGCTTTCGATGGCGAGGGCGGCCGCCAGAAGATCGCCTTCTGTTTCGACCAGGCCCGCGGCGGGAAGTGTCTCGGGATGCGGCTCCAGACGCTCGGCGCGAAAGGCCTGGCGACGCTTGATGCGCAGGCGCGCGGCGCGTGACAGCTCGTCCAGGGCGACGCGCTGGGCAAAGTCGCGGACCTCTTCGTCGGCGGTCGCGGCGAGGTAGCTGTAGAGCTTGAACCCAGACTGTGCCAAAGCGACCGCAGCGGCAAAGATTCTATAGGGCGTAAGGCTGAACGCGTCACAAGCTGCTGTACCGTCGTCGGAGAAGATCTCTGGCAGGAAGGGCGCCAGTCCCTCGATGACGACGCGAGGCCGCATCGCGACCATGGTCTGTCTCTTCAGTTGGTCGGCGCGCGCTTGATAGGTCCGCGCGAGCCCCTCGAGCAAGTTGGCGTTCTCAGGCGAGCCATAACGGCGAAGCTCGCGCGCCAAATCCAGACATCGCCGTTCGGCCTCCCGGTTCACGGTCAGGGCAATGGCCGCAGCCTCCTCGACCGATCGAGGCGCAGGCAGGGTAACCAGAGAGATATCGCCGGTGCGTGGCATTTTCGGTTGGCTTTCTACTACGTCCCGCAGCGCGAAATAATTGACAGCGATCAAGGACGTACATTCGAGCTTGCCCGATCTTCCGAAGGCGCGGTCCTCCAAGGCCATATGCGAGCGAGGAAGAAACTTGAGCGGAAGCCAGCTCCCAAGCGCGCCGGATTGCCGACAAGGCGGGGGAGCAGCCGCAAGCCTCGCCAGAGCGGCTCTTGTGCTGGTCTTGGCCCTCTTGGTCCACGCAAACGTCGCCGCGGCAGCCTCCGCCGGCGCCAATCTCGATCGCTTGCTTCGGAAAGTGGACCCCGCGGCGCTCTTCCCCGGGGCCGAACGCCTTGATCCGATCGATGGAACGCCTCCCGTACTCGAGGCGCGGAAGGCAAACAAAACGATCGGCTATGTGTTCCTGAATACCGATTTCGTGAGCGCGATCGGCTACTCCGGAAAGCCGATCCACGCCCTGGTCGCCATCGACCGGGACGCCGTGATCCGCGGCGTCCGTCTCGCCGAGCACCACGAACCCATCGTCCTGATCGGCATACCGGAGCGCAAGATCGAAGCCGTCATGGAGACCTACGTGGGTCTGAACGTCGCCGACTTCGTAAAGGACCCCTCCGGGCACCGCGTCGACATCGTGAGCGGCGCGACGGTCACGGTCATGGTGATCGACGACAGCATCCTGCGCTCCGCGATTAAGGTAGCGCGAACCTACGGGCTGGGCGGGCTGAAGCCGACGCCTGCGGAGGCCGTGGGCCCGAAACGGGTCCTCGATCCGAGTATCAGCACCCTCGAGGACTGGACCACCCTGACGGGAGACGGTTCCCTGCGGCGGCTGCATCTGACGGTCGGCGACATCAACCGGGCCTTCGAGGACTCCGGCGATCCCGTCGCCGCGCAGAGGCCCGAGCCGGGGGCGCCCGATGAGGCCTATATCGAACTCTATGCGGCCCTGGTGTCGATCCCGACCATCGGCCGCAGCCTGCTTGGCCAGGCGGAATACGGCAACCTCGAGAAGCGGCTGAAGCCCGGCGAACAGGCCGTTCTGCTGGCGGCGGACGGCCGTTACTCCTTCAAGGGCTCGGGCTACGTACGCGGCGGCATCTTCGACCGCTTTCAGATCATTCAAGGAGACCGCTCGATCCGGTTCCGCGACCGCTATCACAAGCGGCTTCGGCGGGTCGCCGCCGCCGGGGCACCGGCGCTCAAGGAAGTCGACCTGTTTCGCATTCCCGCCGACCTCGACTTCGATCCGGCGGCGCCCTGGCGGCTCGAGCTGCTCGTGCAACGGGCGACCGGACCGACCACCAAGGCCTATCTGACCTTCGACCTGGGCTACAACCCGCCGGACAAGTACTTCAAGGTCGAGGTCGCTGCGCCGGGCCCGGCCGCCGGGCAGTCGGACGAACCGTTTCTGGCGGGCCTGGACGGCCAACCGCTGTGGCAAAGGCTCTGGCACCAGAAGACCCCCGAGATCGGGCTCCTGCTGGCCGGCCTGGCCGTGCTGACGGTGATCTTCTTTTTCCAGAACTGGCTGACCAAGCGGCCGCGACTGGCCGACGGGGTGCGGATCGGCTTTCTCGTCATCACCCTCTTCGGCATCGGGTTCTACGCCAACGCTCAGCTTTCCGTGGTCAACGTCATGACCTTCTTCAACGCGCTGATCACGGACTTCAGCTGGGAGTACTTCCTGATGGAGCCGCTGATCTTCATCCTCTGGTGTTCGGTGGCGGCCGGGCTGCTGTTCTGGGGACGCGGTCCCTTCTGCGGCTGGCTCTGCCCCTTCGGTGCGCTGCAGGAGCTGCTCAATCGCGCGGCCAAGGCGCTGCATATCCCGCAGATCCCCGTGCCCTGGGGCCTTCACGAACGGCTCTGGCCGGCCAAGTACATGATCTTCCTGGTCCTGTTCGGCATCTCGCTCTACTCGCTCGCCTGGGCCGAGCAGCTGGCCGAGATCGAGCCCTTCAAGACCGCGATCATTCTCAAGTTCGTCCGCGACTGGCCCTATGTCCTTTTCGCGGTGGCGGTACTGGCCGTCGGCCTGTTCATCGAGCGCTTCTACTGCCGCTATATCTGCCCGCTCGGCGCGGCCCTCGCGATTCCCGGCCGGATCCGCATGTTCGAATGGCTGAAGCGCTATCGCGACTGCGGCTCGCCCTGCCAACGCTGCGGCAACGAATGCATGGTGCAGGCGATCCATCCCGAGGGACAGATCAATCCCAACGAGTGCCTCTACTGCCTGCACTGCCAGACGCTCTACCAGGACGACCACCGCTGCCCCGTGATGATCCAGCGGCGGCTCAAGCGCGAGCGCCGGGAGGCGCTGGCTTCGAAGTCCCTAACCAGGCCGAAGGCGCAGATCGGGGAAGAGCCGAAGACCTTGGCGGACTTCATGGCCGACTGAATTTGGCGTCAGTGTGAATTTCGGAAATCGAACCAGAAGGAGGATGAGGACCATGCCGAAGAAGCAGAAAAGCACAGAGGGGTTTTCGCGCCGCGACTTGCTGGGTGGTACCACCAAGGTCGCGGCTCTGGCCGGCCTGAGCGGCGCGGCCGCCGCGACCGGGGTCACCACCCTGGCCGAACGCGGCACCTTCGGGATCAAGTCAGCGCAGGCGGCCGAGGGCGGCACGGTCGCGCCCGGCGACCTCGACGAGTACTACGGCTTCTGGAGCAGCGGCCAGAGCGGCGAGGTGCGCATCCTGGGGCTCCCCTCCATGCGGGAGCTGATGCGCATTCCCGTGTTCAATCGCTGCAGCGCGACCGGTTGGGGTCAGACCAACGAGAGCCGCAGAATCCTGACCGAGGGGCTTCTGCCCGAAACCCGCGAGTACCTCGCCGCGCACGGCGGCGTCTGGCACAACGGCGACGCCCACCATCCGCACATGTCCTTCACCGACGGGACCTATGACGGGCGCTATGTCTTCATCAACGACAAGGCCAACACCCGGGTCGCCAGGATCCGCTGCGACGTGATGAAGTGCGACAAGATCATCGAGATCCCCAACGCCTCCGACATCCACGGGATGCGTCCGCAGAAATTCCCGCGCACCGGCTACGTCTTCGCCAACGGCGAGCACAGGATTCCCATTCCCAACGACGGCATGATCCTGGACGAGCCGGAGAAGTACCACGCGATCTTCACGGCGATCGACGGCGATACCATGAAGGTCGCCTGGCAGGTCATTGTCGACGGCAATCTCGACAACTGCGACGCCGACTACCAGGGCCTCTATGCCGTCTCGACCTGCTACAACGGCGAGGAGGGGGTGACCCTGGCCGAGATGACCGCCAACGAGCAGGACTGGGCCGTGGTCTTCGACATCAAGGCGATCGAGGCCGCGGTGACGAGGGGCGACTTCCAGGAAATGAGCGGCGTGCCCGTGCTCGACGGCCGGAAGGGCTCGCGTTTCACCCGCTACATTCCGATCTCGAACAGCCCGCACGGCTGCAACACGGCGCCGGACGGACGTCACATCGTGATCAACGGCAAGCTGTCGCCGACGGTCTCGGTGATCGACGTGACCAAGCTGCCCGACGTCTTCGCCGACAGGATCGAGCCGCGCGGCTGCATCGTGGCCGAGCCGGAACTGGGACTGGGACCCCTCCACACGGCCTTCGACAACAAGGGCAACTGCTACACGACCCTGTTCCTCGACAGCCAGGTGGCGAAGTGGAGCATGGAGAAGGCGATCCGGGCCTTCAAGGGCGAGGCGGTCGACCCGATCCTCCACAAGGTCGATGTCCAGTACCAGCCGGGCCACAACCACACCTCCATGGGCGAGACCAAGGAGGCGGACGGCAAGTGGCTGGTGTCGCTCAACAAGTTCTCCAAGGACCGCTTCCTTAATGTCGGTCCCCTGAAGCCGGAGAACGAGCAGTTGATCGACATCTCGGGCGACGAGATGAAGGTGGTCCACGACGGACCCACCTTCGCCGAGCCGCACGACTGCATCATCGTGCGGGCCGACGTGGTCAACCCGAACTCGATCTGGGACCGCAAGGACCCGATCTGGGAGGAGACGCGAAAGCAGGCCGAGCAGGACGGGATCGACCTGGAAATCGCTGCCGACGTCATCCGGGACGGCAACAAGGTCCGCGTCTACATGCACTCCGTGGCGCCGTCCTTCAGCCTGGAGAAGTTCACGGTCAAGCAGGGAGACGAGGTGACGATCATCGTCACCAACATCGATGACGTGGACGACCTGACTCACGGATTCACCCTGGCCAACTACGGCATCGCCTTCGAGATTGGCCCGCAGGCGACAGCCTCGGCCACCTTCGTTGCCGACCGGCCGGGCGTGCATTGGTTCTATTGCCAGTGGTTCTGCCACGCGCTCCACATGGAGATGCGGGGCCGGATGCTGGTGGAGCCGCGCTCGGCGTGATGCCGTCGGGCGTTCGAAAGCTTGGCAGGCTCCCGGTGGCCAGGGTTTTCCTGGCCGCCGCGGGGCTTGTCCTCGGGTGCCTCGGCCCGGCCGCGGTCTTGGCCGCCACCGTAGCGGTCGAGCCCGGACCCGAGGCCTTGCGCAAAGCCCTCGCCCGGGCGGCGCCGGGCGATGTTCTGCAGCTCAAGGCCGGCCGCTATCGAGGGCCGGTCCGGATCGAACGTCCCCTTTCCCTGGTCGGACATCCCGAGACCGTGATCGACGGCGGCGGCGCCGGCACCGTGATCACCGTGGCCGCGCCCGATGTCGTCCTGCGCGGACTGACCGTCAAGAACTCCGGCGCCAGCCTGGAACGGGAGGACAGCGGCATCTTCGTCACTGTGGCCGGCAGCCGGGCGCTGATCGAGGACAACCGGCTGGCCGGCAATCTGATCGGCGTCTATCTCAAGGGACCGCGCGACGCCGTCGTCAGGGGCAATCGTATCGTCGGACGCAAGGATCTGCGCGTGAACGAGCGGGGCAACGGCGTGCAGCTCTGGAACACGCCGGGCTCTGTGGTCGAGGGAAACGAGATCCGCCACGGGCGCGACGGCATCTTCGTCACCACCTCGAAGCAGAACTCCTTCCGCGACAATCGCTTCGGTGAGCTGCGCTTCGCCATTCACTACATGTACACCAATGACAGCGAGGTCTCCGGCAACGTCTCGCGCGGCAATCATGTCGGCTACGCCGTCATGTTCTCACACCGCCTGACGGTACGGGACAACCTGTCCGACGGCGACCGAGATCACGGCTTCCTGTTCAACTACGCCAACAGGTCGCAGATCGTAGGCAACGCCGTGCGCGGCGGCGCCGAGAAGTGCGTCTTCATCTACAACGCCAACAAGAACAGCTTTCGCGGCAACCGTTTCCAGGGCTGCGCCATCGGCATTCATTTCACCGCCGGCTCGGAACGCAACGAGATTGCCGGCAACGCCTTCATTGGCAATCGAACCCAGGTGAAGTACGTCGGCACGCGCGAAGTGGAGTGGTCGGTCGAAGGCCAAGGCAACTACTGGAGCGACAACCCGGCCTTCGACCTCGACAACGACGGGATCGCCGAGCGTCCCTACCGCCCGAACGGACTGGTCGACCAGATCGTCTGGCGCCAGCCGCTCGCCAAGCTCCTGCTGAACAGCCCGGCCGTGCAGGTCCTGCGCTGGGCCCAGTCGGAATTCCCGGCGCTTCATCCGGGTGGCGTCACCGACAGTGCGCCGCTCATGGCCCCACCCGACGGGGCAGGGACGACGGAACGCTGATCGCCATGCGGGCCCCGGGGAACATGCTCGAATTCGAGAGCGTCACCAAGCGCTACGGCCGCAAGACCGTCCTCTACGACGTGAGCCTCGGCGTGGAAACCGGCGAGTGCCTGGCACTGGTCGGCCACAACGGGGCCGGCAAGACGACCTTGATCAAGCTGGCGTTGGGGCTGACACGGCCGAGCGCGGGCCGGATCAGGGTGCAGGGCGAGGATCCGGCAAGCGCCGGGGCCGCCGGCTACCGCGGCGGCACCGGCTTCCTGCCGGAGAACGTTGCCTTCCAGGGCGCCCTGACCGGGCGCGAGGTTCTGAAGTTCTACGCCAGGCTGAAGGGCCAGGACACGGACCTTTGCGACGGTCTGCTGGAGCGCTTCGGCCTCTCTGAAGCCCGAAGTCAGCGGGTCGGCACCTACTCGAAGGGCATGCGACAGCGTCTCGGCCTGGCCCAGGCAATGCTCGGCAAACCACGGCTGCTGCTGTTCGACGAGCCCACGACCGGCTTGGACCCCGCTTTCCGTCGCGCCTTCTACGAGCTGCTATCGGATCAGAGCGCGGCGGGCGTCACGGCCTTGATCTCCTCCCACGCGCTCACCGAAATCGAAGCCCGGGCCGATCGGGTCGCGATCATGCATCAGGGTCACCTCGTCGCCTGCGGTACCCTGGAGGCCTTGCGGGAAGCCGCCAATCTGCCGATCCGGGTCCGGGTGACCGTCAAGCCGGGCGACGCCGGGCCGTTTGCCGAGCGGATCGACCGCCTCGGCGAAGTGCGAAGCGTCAACAGCCGCACGGTCGATCTGACCTGCCTCGGCGCCGACAAGATGACGATCGTCCGGCAGCTCGCCGCCATGGGCGAGACGGTTCAGGACATCGATATCCGGCCGCCGATGCTGGAGGAGATCTATCAGCACTTCGCTACCGGCGGAGGCCCGTCATGAGGGTGCTCATGATCCTCGCCGCCAAGGAGCTGCGCGACGGCCTGCGCAACCGCTGGATTGCCGCCGCCATTCTGCTCTTGGCGACGCTTGCCCTGTCGCTCGCCTTTCTGGGCTCGGCACCGGTCGGCGGCGTCAAGGCCGGCGCCTTCGATGTCACGATCGTCAGCCTGTCCAGCTTGACGGTTTATCTCCTGCCGCTGCTCGCCCTCATGTTGGCCTACGACGCCTTCGTCGGCGAGGCGGAACGGGGCACCTTGCTGTTGCTCCTGGCCTATCCGGTGGCGCGTTGGCAGGTGGTGCTCGGCAAGTTCCTGGGCCACACCGCGATCCTCGCGCTGGCGATCTTGATCGGATACGGCCTGGTGCTCCCCGGCGTGTCCCTGGTCGCCGACGGCGCGGCAGTAGACTGGCGGGCCTTTTCCGCCATGATGGCGAGCTCGCTTCTTCTCGGGGCCGTGTTCCTCTGCCTCGGCTATCTGCCCAGCGCCCTGGTGCGGGAACGGGCCACGGCCGCGGGCTTGGCCATCGGTCTTTGGCTGCTCTTCGTCGTGATCTACGACCTGGCGCTGCTCGGACTGCTCATCGCCGACCAGGGGCAGGCGATGAGCCAGAACCTGATCTCGGCGCTCTTGCTGGTCAATCCGACCGATGCCTACAGGATCTTCAATCTGACCGGCTCGGACGGGGTGGGCCTGGCGTCCGGCATGGCGGGACTGGCGTCAGAGGCCGGCCTTGGCCTGGAGTTGCCCCTTCTCATCATGCTGGCCTGGGTCGCCTTGCCGTTGGCCGCCACCGTCGCTCTGTTCCGGCGCAGGGAGATCTAGACATGGTGACAAAGGAAATCCGCCGCGCGGTGCTGGCTGTCCTGCTGCTGCTTCCCGCTTGCGGTGAAGATCAGAGGGTCGAGGCTCCCGATCCGCAGGAGCTGACCCGCGAGGCTATCGGCCACTACTGCAACATGATCGTCGAGGATCACCCCGGGCCGAAGGGGCAGATCTTCCTGACCGACCGGGCGGAGCCAATCTGGTTCAGCTCGGTGCGCGACACCGTCGCCTTCACCCGCCTGCCCGAGGAAGCCAAGAACATCGCGGCCATCTACGTCAACGATATGGGCCAGGCGAGCTGGGCGGCGCCCGAGGCAGGGACCTGGATCGACGCCAAGGCCGCCTGGTACGTGATCGGCAGCGGACGGCGGGGCGGCATGGGCGCGCCCGAGACCGTCCCCTTCTCCGAGCGGCCCGCGGCCGAAGCTTTCGTCGCGAAACATGGCGGCAGCGTTGTCGCCTTCGCCGATATTCCGGCCGACGCCGTTCTGGGCGAGGTCCCGGATAGCCACCATTCGGGGGCAAGCCACGGGCAGCACGATTCCCCCGCGCACCGGCATGCGGCGGGACACGACAAGGGACACGACAAGGGACACGACCGGCACGAGACCCAGGAGGCTCATCAATGACGCACCAGCAGCTCGCCGGCCGGCGGCGGTTCCTCAGCATCGCCGCCGCGGCCACCGGCCTCGGCCTGCTTCGTCAAAGCTCGGGCGGCGCCAAGATCGAATTCCAGGCCTGGCAGGGGACGGCGCTCGGCGCCCGCGCCTCCATCAGGCTCGCTCATCCCGATCCGGAACGCGGCCGCGGCTTGATCCGGCAAGCGCTCGACGAGATCGAGCGCCTCGAGCGGGTCTTCAGTCTCTACCGTCCGGACTCGGCGGTTTCCCGCCTGAACCGCGAGGGCGTTCTCCACGCACCGCCGCTCGACCTGCTACGCCTTCTCGCCGAGGCGCGGCGCTACGGCGAGCTTACGGAGGGCGCGTTCGACATAACGGTGCAGCCACTGTGGCGGCTCTATGCAGAGCACTTCTCGGGAGCGAGCGCCGCGGCGGGCGGACCGAGTCCGGCGGCCATCGCCGAGACCCTCAAGCACGTCGACTTCAGAGCAGTTTCCTTCGACCCCGGCCGCGTCGCCTTCGAGAAGCCGGGAATGGCGGTCACCCTGAACGGCATCGCCCAGGGCTACATCACCGACCGGGTGGCGGATCTGTTCCGCCGGGAAGGCCTCGGCCACAGCTTGATCGATCTGGGAGAGCTGCGGGCGCTGGGCCAACACCCGGCGGGGCGGCCCTGGTCCATCGGCCTGGAGGACCCGCGGAACAGGGAGCGCATCTACGGGACGCGCACTCTGGAGCGGGCGGCCCTGGCGACTTCGGCCGGCCAAGGCTCTCGCTTCGATGGTTCGGGGGGCCACCACCACCTCTTCGATCCTGCCAGAGGGCGCAGTTCCCACCGCTATCTCAGCCTGTCGGTAAGCGCGTCGACCGCGACCGAGGCCGATGCCCTTTCCACGGGATTCTACCATCTCGACCCGGAGCGATTGGCTCGGCTGATCGAACAACGTCGCAACGTCACGGTAACGGCGATGCTGGCCAACGGAGATTTCCGAGAATGGCCGGCCTGAGCTAGCGCAATCCTACGCCTTCGACGCCGGCGTGAGTGAGTTTGCGGGAGTCGGCACGTGGACCGGGATCAGGCCGTGATCCCGATCGAAGACAACCCGCTCTCAAAGCGAAGTCTCTGCAAGAGACGCTCTGCCGGGATTTGGTGGCCGGCCGAACCCTGCCTTTCGTCCGCGTGCTGTTGTTTGACTTGGATCACCGCAGCAGCCGGCTGTTGGCGGCAAGAATTGCAATACGAACCGCTTTGTGGCCGGTACGATATGACCCGTCTCGCCATCGCATCGAGCTCGCAGATCGCAGCGGACGCGGGCGCCGAGATCGCAGCGGCCGGCGGCAATGCCGTCGACGCGGCGATCGCTGCGAGCCTGGTTCAGCTGATAACGGAGCCCGGCGTCGTGTCGCTCGGCGGCGGCGCCTTGGCCGTGATCTGGCCGCCGGGCGAGCGTCCGGTGATGGTCGATGGCACGTCGGAGATGCCGGGTCGCAGTGTGCCGGCCGAGCGGCGGGGCCGTGGCGGGTTGGATGTGATGCTCGCCTACGGCGGCGGTACGCCCACAACGGTCGGTTACTCTTCGGTCGCCACACCGGGCGCGCTCGCCGGATATGCCCTCGCGGCCCGGCGCTACGGCAGCATGCCGTGGAAAGCCCTCGTGGAACCCGCCTATTCCCATGCAAGAGACGGGTTTCCCCTTTCCGCTGCGTCCCAACGCTACATCGAGCATACGCACGAGGGCATATTTGGCTGGAATCCCAACGCTTTGCGCCCGCTGCAGAATGAGCGTGGCGAGACGAAGCGCGCCGGAGACACGATCCATGTAGAGGGCCTCAGCGACAGTCTCGCGGCCATCGCGGAGCAAGGCGTAGAGACCTTCTACAGAGGCGATATCGCGCGCTTGATTGCCCGCGACATGGAAGCCAACGACGGTTTGTTGGGCCTGAGGGACCTCGAGGCATACCGGCCCCGCATCTCGCCGGCCCTCGAGGTAAAGATGGATGACTGGCATCTGGCGACCACGGCGGCGCCGAGCGTTGGGGGCGCCGCCTTGGCGGCCATGCTCTTGCTGGTGCGCGGCCTCGAACACAGCGCCTGGACGGGGCAAATGGCGGCCCGTTTGATCGAAGTGCAGACCCAGGTGATGCAGTATCGCAGGCGGTGTTTGGATAGATCGGACGAGCTTGGACGCGACGTAGAGGGACTACTAAACCTCGCGAACAGAAATCCATCGGCGCTCGCCTCGCCGTCCACGGTGCACTCTTCCGCGGTGGATAGGGATGGACTCGCCTGCGCCGTCACGGCCTCCGCGGGCTACGGTTCTGGAGTCATGCCGCCGGGAACGGGCGTTTGGATGAACAACTCCCTCGGCGAGATCGAGCTCAACAAGCGTGGGTTTCACGCGCTGCGACCAGGCACGCGCATCCCCTCCAACATGGCGCCAACCGCCGGTCGCAGCGCTGACGGCTCCGTGCTGTCCATCGGATCGCCGGGAGCGGACCGCATCACCACCGCCATCCTGCAGACGGTGACGAACTTCATCCGTCTGAACATGACACTTCAGGAGGCAGTCAATCATCCCCGCCTTCATGTCGAGTGGCCACGGGAGGATGAGCGCCGCGTCGCCTACGAACCGGGTATGCCAGTGGACGAACTCGAGGTGCCGCAGCGCCGATTCGACACGCTGGACATGTTTTTCGGTGGGGTGAGCGCGGTATGCTTCGCACCTCCTGACCGCTTCCAAATGGCTGCGGATATCCGTCGAACGGGGGGTACGGCGCTCGGCTCTTAGCGCAGCAAGCGAAAGCCTCAGACGACGAGCGCCATCCCATCACGACCCGGATCGGCGCCGCCACGCCAGCTTTGCCCGGCAACCTCCACGCCATGAACGCCGGCGAAGGCGTAGCTCAGGTAGCTGCGTTGGATGGCGTAGCCTGCCGCCTCGAGCTCGTCCGTGACGAAGCGCGGGATACGATTGCTGACGTCGATGGTACGGCTGCGGGTTACCGCAATTCGCGGTGCGATGACCGCGTCCGACATCGTCATGTCGAAGTCGAGCACGTTCGAGATGGCCTGGGCGATGGCCTGCGGGATGTAGGTTGCCCCGGGTGCACCGAGAACCATGCGCAGCGCACCCTCGGGATCGAACACGATACTTGGGGACATGGAGCTGGTGTAGGACTTGCCCGGCGCAATCGAGGTGGCGTGGCCGGGCCGCGGATCGAAGATCCCCATGCACCCGTTGAGGATGAAGCCGGTGCCCGGCGCTATGACGCCGGATGGCGCGCCGAGCGTGTGGGTCATCGACACGGCGTTGCCGTGCTCGTCCAGGGCGCAGACCTGGGTCGTTTCCGGCGGTTCGTCCAGAGATTCGAGCCGCTGCAATGTCGCCTGCTCGCCACGCTCGATACGGCGCGCATACCCGGCCGCACGCTCGGAACTGATGAGCAGTTCGAGAGGAACGTCAACGTGGTCCGGATCTCCGACATGCGCACGCTTGTCCTGGTACGCATAGGCGATGGCCTCGGCGAGTGTGCGCAGATGCTCGGGTCCGCCGTGGCGAAGCGCGCGGAGGTCGAATTGCTCCAGGATCTTGAGGGTTTGCAGCACCTGCACGCCGGAGCCGCCGGGCTGATTCGTGGCGACTGTGTGGCCGCGGTAGGTCCCTTCGAGCGCGGCCTGGTGAATGACACGGTAGCTCGCCAAGTCTTCCAGCGTGATCAATCCACCGTGGCTGCGCATGTCGTTGACGATACGTTTCCCGAGTTCGCCCCGATAGAGCGCGTCGGCGCCCGACGCTGCGACCGCGCGCAGGGTGTCCGCGAGATCCGGATTACGGATTCGCGTGCCCAGCGGCTTCATGGTGCCAGGCATCCCGGGGCGGTGGTCCGGGTCGAGATAGAGCGCGCGCCCCGTCTCCGTGAAGCCCAGAATCTCCGCGTTCGGCACGCGCCCTTGCGCTGCCTCGTCCTGGATCGCGTAGGCGTAGACATGGGGGCGCACCATCCATCCCCGTTCGGCCTCATGGATCGCGGGATCGCAGACCTCGGCCCAGGGCAGGCGCCCGTGAGCCGCGTGCATGGCCCAATAGCCCGCTAGATTGCCGGGGATCATGACCGCCTGGTGGCCGAGGGCGTTCTCTCGCCCAGCGAGGACGAAGCCGAATCCGTCGCCGGTCTCGCCGACGATCCGGTCTGTCCACATTTCCGGGGTCGCCGACGCCGGTGCGGCGCCAAGGAAATTCAGGTTCTCCAGCAGCCCATGCCCGGGGACGCGCACGATGGCGGTGCCGACGCCGCCCAGTCCGGTCATGAGAGGGTCAACAACGCCCTGGGTGAGTGCGCAGGCAACAGCAGCATCCACGGCGTTGCCGCCGCGCTGGAGCGTGAGCGCACCCGCCTCCACCGCTTCCGGCTGGGCCGCGCACACGATCCCGTGAGTCATGATCTGGCTGATCCCGTTCCCGCTCGGACTTGGCCGTCGCTCCGCCAGGGATACTCGACACGCCTGAAAAAGGTGTCAAGGCACAGCAGCCCGGTGGTGTCTCCGACCCCTTATGCCCCGGGGTCGAAGGGCCTCGGGAGCAAGACTGTCCGGTCAGTCCGAGCCGCGGTAGCGGGCCTGGGCTTCGGCCAGGGCCGGCTTCAGACCCTTCTCGACCGTCGACTTGGAGAAAGCTTGGTCCTCCGACGGGCTGCGCGCCGAGGATCGCGACCTGCTCGAGGTCCGCCAACGGCACCACGTCGGTGACGAGGCCGACGTCGTTCTCCTGCTGTCGTCGTATCACCCGGAGATCTCGATGGTGAAACCGCTGCTGCGTTGGCTGGGCCGCCGGCCCCGGCCTCGAACATTCGAGAGGTCACTTCCGCCTTTCGACCTCAAGGTCGGCTTCGGCTTGGATGGTTGACCTCGGCCGGCGATGCCGGACGGCACCGAGGGTAACCCAAAGCAATCATTCCTGACCGAACACGGTGTCGGTCTCAATGGCGGGCGTCGGGATGCTTTCGAGGGCGGACGGTATCGTGTCCGGCCTCTCCGGTTCCGGCTCACAAGCCATCGAAATTGCCGGAGGTTAGAGCTTCGGGCGATTGGCTGTTGAGCGACGTCCAGGCGCTGTTGTTATAGAAGGCCCAAAGGCCGCCGGCGCCGAAGTCGACGATGACTTCTTCCATGCCGTTGCCATCCAGATCGGCGGTCTCCAGGTTTTCCGGCGACTGGCTGTTCAGCTTCTCCCAGGTGCTGT